>CAZRYD010000179.1:0-13382 GCA_964604225.1 uncultured Caldilineaceae bacterium | reverse complement strand
TAACAACGGTTGGGTTAAGGAAATTGAGTGCTTGCGCAACGAGTTGGGCGAGCCGGATGCCTCAGGCCGCCGCCGCCCGGTGCCGGTCCCGAACTCTAATTTCCGCATCCCGGCCGACGTGGTCGTGATTGCCATCGGGCAAAGCCCTAACCCCCTGATCCCCAAAACCACGCCGGGGCTGGAAACCGGGCGCGGTGATATCATCCAGGTTGACCAGGCGACCATGAAAACTTCAAAAAAGGGCGTCTTTGCCGGCGGCGACGTGGCCACCGGGGGGGCGACCGTCATCCTGGCTATGGGCCAAGCCAAAATTGCTGCCCGTGCTATCCACGCTTATTTGGAGACGGGCGAGTGGTAGGAAGAATTTTTAGGCAATTGTCGTTAGCGGTCGGCGGTCAATCCCAAAGGGAGGCTGCGCACCCGTCGGCGGTCTGTTAGAAAGGATTACTATGTTTGCTGAGACAGTCAAAATAGACTTACATCAAGAGGCAGAATTTCTGGCGACTTACCTGGCTGAAGGTGATCCGTGTGCCAGTGTTCATCTGGCTCGACTCATCGAGGCTGACACCAAGGGCGCGCTGCGCCCCTTCGCCGAGGCGCTGTCGGCTCGCCTGTGGGACCACCTGAAACGCTACGCCGAATTAGGCATTACCGATCCAGATGTGACCCTGGCCGACGAGGTCTACGGTCTGCTGCAAAGAGCGGCTATTGATTGGGATGGTATCCCCTGCTCCGGACGGCCAGGTGAAGAAGCCTGAGATTTTAGAGGATTGACAAGATCATAAGGGTCGAGTTGGAAAAATTCTGTCGCCTCGGCTATACTTGCCTTTATGCTTGTTCAAGGAGTTAATTGATGAAGTTTTCTCTGCAACACCCCCGTGACCAACTGATCATGCTGATGCAACGCATTTATGGCTACGGGATGACGACCACGTCTGGCGGCAATTTATCCACCCTCGACGACAATGGCGACTTGTGGATTACACCGGCCGGTATAGATAAAGGCACTTTAAGGCCGGAAGATATTGTTTGTGTCACCGCTGCTGGCGCGATACAGGGCATTCATCCGCCCTCGTCGGAATATCCTTTTCATCGGGCCATCTACGAGCGGCGGCCCGACATCCGGGGGATTGTGCATGCCCATCCGCCGGCGTTGGTCTCCTTTAGTATCGCCCGCCGCATTCCCGACACCAAAATGCTGCCCCAAGCCCACAGTGTCTGCGGCACGGTTGGCTACGCCCCTTATGCCCTGCCGGGCAGTACCGAACTGGGCCAGATTATTGCTGATACTTTTGCCCAGGGTCTCGATGTAGTGCTGTTGGAAAACCACGGAGTGGTGACCGGCGGCAGCAGCCTGCTCGAAGCCTTTCAACGGTTTGAAACGCTCGATTTCTGCGCTCGGACCATCATCCAGGCGTCCATCTTGGGGCCGGTCCAGCCGCTCACAGACGCACAGATCGAACAGTTCGAGAGTCGCCGGGTTGATTTACCTGAATTCGAGCCAAAGTCTCACAGCAGCCATGAGCGCGAATTGCGTCAGCAAATCTGCCACATCGTCCACCGCGCCTATGACCATCATTTGATGACTAGCACCGAAGGCACCGCCTCGGCGCGGGTTGACGAAAACAGTTTTCTTATTACCCCCTTTGGGATTGACCGCAAATATCTCGAGATCGAGAATTTGGTCCTGATTCAAGATAATCGGTGTGAGCGAGGTAAGACCCCCAGCCGGGCGACGCACTTGCACATGGCTATCTATCGCCACCATCCCGAAATTGGAGCGATCATTAGCGCCCAATCCCCCAGTTCTACCGCTTACAGTGTGACCCGGATCAAATTTGATTCGCGTACCATTCCCGAGAGCTATATTGTCCTGCGCGATATCCCGCTCATTCCCTATGGCCAGCAGTTGGGTGACGGCCAGCCTATTGCCGAGGTGCTGTCAAAAAGCACGCCAGTCATCTTGATTCAGAATGATGCCATCTTAACTACGGGAGCCACGCTGATTCAGGCGTTTGACCGGTTAGAGGTGGCTGAGTTCAGCGCCAAATCGCTGATCAACACAGCTGCGCTTGGCCCTCTGGTACCTATTGGCGACCGCGAACTGGGTGAACTGCAAGCCAAATTTCTGGCCTAATCCCCTTATTCTTTTGTTACAGCAAGTCAGCCAGCATCGGTAGCGACGCTGGCCAATGACCATTTTCCTGGACAAGACGAATGGCCTGGTTAATAACGTGTGATGCCTGCTGATATGAATCACCGCGCAATTGCGACGGGACTTGTTGTAGGTGTTCTTTCAGTGTGACCAGACCAACCACAAACAGGGTAAACGGTTCAGCCTGGGCCAACCGCGTCTCGAATCCGGTCTCATTGCCGGCCCACTCTGCCCGCCGCCTGGCTAACACCCCCTCAAATTCGGTGACCAACACCGTTCGGATTTCCTGACCTTCCATCATATGAATAATGGGTGCCGGTGAAGTTAACTCACAACTTGTATACGTACCACGATTGATGATTTTCATTTCGCCGCCAAAGGTGAAGGCAATTACCACTTTGCCTACAAGGTCGTGCAGGGTAACTCGACCTGGACAGACCCGTAACTCATCCGGCCCTGACCAAGGATGGCTAATCGTTAGCTTTTCCAGGCCGTGGTCTGGTCTGTCCACAAATAAGTCCACCTGCACCGGATCAAAATGCTGACCGGTCGGCTGGCCATAGATATTAATATCCAACTGGGGATGTCCAGGGTCATCAGGCTGTCCGACTGGATAAAAATAATAACCTAACTCGTTTGTCATTATTACTTGCTCCTTTATTTATTTTCGCCACCGGACAACCGAGCTAGGAGGGAGACAGACCATAGGAAGCGCTCACCCCTGAGTCTTTTCAACGGTTTAGCCACTTCCCAATTCAAATCAGATTCAGCACATCCATTATAGTCTTCAGTTCAGCCGTATTCAAAACAGCCTCACGAAGTTTCACCTTAACTTCGACACGCAGGCGTTACCAATCAAGCAGATCAAATAGTCAATGAGTTGCATCAGAGCTAAGTTCACTCAATGGCATCAAATCAATTTTTCATTTTACTTTATCCTATTATTAAAAATATATTTGAAATTTAGTCATTTTTCTTAAATACTTTTACCAATTGTCTTATTTTTTAAAAAGGGTGTCCCCTTGCATATTCGAGTCCCCTATCAAAACCGACTCCCTAACTTTTTGGCCGAATCGGTGCAAATTCTAAATACTTGCCACCTCGCGATCTTTTTGCCCCATTTTTAGACTATCCCCATCTTATTATTCAAATTGACATAATCCGATTGTCAAATGTGAAACAGTTAATCTATATTTCTCCGATTTACTAGACAAAATAGCCAATGGCGGTTCATCTTCTGGAGCAGAGCATCTGTTTTGCCCTTACCCTATGATATTTGGATTACATAAAATTCAAATTTTTATTATTCTTTGATATAATTGTTAACATCGAGCAACGGTTTGAATCACTTTTTATCTTTAGATTAGAGTAACCAAGCTCTGGCAATATCAAAACCTTTGCCATATTGTCATGGAGGCATCAATTTATGGCTAATGACTCATCTACTCAAAACGAAACACAAGCCTCCTTTCCAACCAGCGTACCTTTAAACTCAATCCTGCCGGACCCTGGTCAACCCCGCCGTCTGCTTCCTGAGGACCTGGTGGAGGCGGTGATTAAGGGTGATAAATCACCCGTTGAGACACTCCAGGAATGGTTGCGCCGCGCCGAAAGCGACACAGCCCAGGCAGCACTTCGCCATAACGTACATGAGTTGAAGCGTTTGGCTGACAGCATTGAACAACATGGCCTCATCAGTCCTATCTCGGTACGCCTGCTCCGGCCCGACGAGGTTGCGCCGCCGGGCATCGCCTACTTCATCGTCACCGGCGAGCGGCGCTACTGGGCGCACGTTTACTTGCTTAGCCAGAATAAACAAATTCGGGCTGGCCAAACCACCACCAGCCCCCAGGAAATCAACATCTCGCTAGCGCCCCCTGGCATCACTGTTAGAGCCTATCAATTAATTGAGAATCTGCTCCGAGAGGATATTAATGCGCTTGAACGCGCCCGAGGGATGTGGGCGCTGCGGTACGAATTATCTGGGGTGAACTATAGTGCACTTACGGCGAATCAGGTCGAAGTCGAGCAGGAAAGTGAGGCCGATAGTTCACTCCCCTCCCCTACCCCAACCGTCTCTCAAGAGGTGAACTATAGTTCACCTCCGTTGGTACCCTGGGCCCGCGTTGAAGCAGCCTTGGGCATCTCCAAACGCTACCGGATCTATGTCACCTCGGTGTTGAATTTGAGTGAAGCGGCCCAGGCATTGGTGGCAGCACACAATCTGGCCGAGATGACCATTCGGCCCATTACCCAAAAACTCAAGGACAAGCCGGATTTGCAGCTCAGGGCCTTACAACAGCTAATTGAATGGCAGACCAGCGAGGCGGAGGACGAAGGACCAGGCCAATCAATTGTTGCCTCAATTAAAGAGTTTGTTGATCAATTGTTAATTGATGAATTAATTCAAAGCGAAGCTCAGGCGGAACCACCGCTGTCTAAACGCTCTCGAGCCATCTCTTCAGCTCCGGTAGTTAGATTCCGAGACAAGGTGCGCCAAACCCTGGATTTTTTGAGCCGACTGAAGAAATCAGACCGGGTTGAACTAACCAGAGCCTTGTATCAGGGTGATTACGCCGATGTGATGATCGATCTACGCAACCTGCGTCAGCAGATTGATGCGATTCTCGACAGCGCGCCCCCAATCGCAGACCCAACGATGACCCCACCGATGCTGACTCCCCCAGCCTCGGCTGAGTCTACCTCAACCGAAGTAGACAATTTTCCGCAGAGTTAAATTGGGGCGGCAGTTTGGCCGCTTGTAGTTTGGGAGGGAATTAAGCAGAGACGAGCGGCAGCATCTCCATCGCCGCCAGCGTCTTGAGGCGTCCCTTCCAGCGGCCCAACTCTTGCCGCTCAGAAGTTAGATTCTCTAAAAATAACAAAACTTCGGGGTCAGGCTCGCCGGCGATGGTATGGGCCAGAGGTGTACCCGGCAGTGGATAGAAGAAATGGCTGTTGATGGTCGCGCCGATTTTGGTCAGCCGCCGAATCGCCGCCAGGGTCAGCTCGCGATCTTCGGGGGTCTCATCGGGTAAACCGAAAATAAAATCAACAATACACTTCAAGCCCGCTGCCACAATGATCTCAGCCGACTCAAACACATCCTCGACGGTATGCCCCCGGTGGATAAGTTGCAGCATCCGTGGCGAACCGGATTGAGCGCCAATTACAACATTATCATTAGCACAATATTTTGTAATGAGGGCCATGCCTTCTTTGGTGACCGAACCGGGCCGCACTTCAGACGGAAATGAACCAAAGAAGGTATTTTCCTGGCCCATCAAGGTGCTGATCGAGCGAACCAATTTCTCGACCGGCTCCAGGTCCGGGTGACGGCCATCCGGCGAGCCATAACAGAAGCAATCGGCGCTGATGAAGCGAGCATAGCGCATGCCGACTTCTTCTCGCGCCAGTTTCAACCAGTGAAGAATTTGCTCAACGCTGCGATACCGCATCCGTCCACCCATAAAGAAAGGCGTCTGACAGAAGGAACAGGCCCAGGGGCAGCCCCGGGTAATTTCAATGGCCGCCAATTTGCGATGTTTGATCGAAAAAGGTGGATAAGCATCCAAATCAACCCAGGGACCGCGGCGAGTACGGACAAAACCGCCGATACTGTCCAGGTAAGCAATGCCAGTCAACCCTTCATAGCTGGACTCTCCGGCAAAAATGCGATCCAACAGCAGCGGGAAAGTCACCTCCCCTTCCCCGGTCACCACGACATCAAAGCCCAGCCGCAGCGTATTTTCCGGCTCACCGCTGGCATGCGGGCCACCAGCTACCAGAGTGACATTGTCGGGCAGAGGCTGCAAGCTCTCCAAAAGGGGCAGAATCTGGGGCAACTGCGGCGACATGAAGGAGAAGGCCAGGGCCACTCGCCGGTGCCGGCTGGCCGTTTGACGCACTCGACCGCCCAGGTCGGCTCGACCCTGCCAAAACTCTAGTTGCAGGTCCGGCCGCTTCTGGTCAAGAAGGCCGGCTAAGGCCGCAATAGAGTAACGATTGTAGCCCTCCAAAACAAAAACTAAAAGGTTATCCATGATGCCCCCTTTCGGGTCTAACGTGCAGCCTGGTTGCTTCTACAAACGCCAGCGGGTAAAGTAAAAAACTGGTTGTCGAGTCTCATCTGCAGATATTTTAGCTTCTTAGCCATTTTCTGCAACAATAGATAATCAAGGCAAGCCATACTCGTTCCTCACAGACGCTCTATGTCTCCGTTCCGGCAACTGAAGGGGTCAATAATCTGGCATAATACTCATTCGCCCGATCCGGATACAGGTCGGCCAATTGCAATAAGGTGCGCCAAGCTCGCTGACGGACATAAGGGTCCTGATCTTGAATCGCCGTGTCCAGCACAGTGACAACCAAGTCAGCGTTAAGACTGGCCAGACGGTCCAATGTATCACCCAAGGCTCGCCGCACATGGATATCAGGGTCTTGAGCCAAGACATGCAGAATAGTTCCGATTTTGCCAGTGAGTTGCGGAGCTTTTTGAGCCTGGTCTGGCAATAGATTCAGTATTTCGGGCAGGGCTTTGGAGACCGGCCGGCGTAAATTCTGATGCTCAGCCGGTGTGCCATCCTCGTTCTGGCGCAGGAAGTAGGCGATCAAATCAAGGGTCGCTTCGGGTTGACTCTTCAGTAGCCGCGGCGCCACGCGGAGGATGCAGATGCGGAAGATACGCTCCGGGTGAGCCCGATTGGCATGCATACTGGCCAGGGCCGCGTCAGGGTGGCTGCGAGCTTCCTGCAATAACTGGCGTAAGTAGGCGATAACTTCTTGTTGAATCGGATCTTCCAAGCGGAGTGCGGCAAAGTATGGTTGAGCAGTTGTCGGGCTGATCAAGCCCTGATTCTCCAGATCATGCAATACTTCAACCGTAGCCATAGCCGTATAGACTTCATCCTGAGGCCGATAGACCAGTAACTGAAGCGCCGCTTCCGGCCGGTAACGATACAGCACCGGCACCGCCTCGACCACCCGGCGGCGGATATCAGCCCGGTAGTCGGGATGATAGTCACTGCGTAACAGGTCCGCCAGGTGCAAGGCCGCGTCTGGCTGCAACTGCACCAGCTTGGGCAAGGCTTCAGTAATGCGACGCTTGATCTCCCAGCGATCCTGCTGGGCGGCCGCTTCCAACGATTCAAAGAGCAACCCTAAGGGATGCTCTTCGCTCCGGCGGGCGAGTATTTCGCCCAGCAGGTCATCAATCAAGCCCTCTTCCGGGGTAAGTGAGGCTGCGGGTAAAGGTCGCAACGCCGCTGGTGAGGTAGTTGCTCTGAGTAGGTCGCCCGTTACAGACGGCATCCCGGTGGGCATGCCAGATTGAATGGCCGCTTGGTGAGTCAGACGATACCCATCCAGCACCAATGTAGCCGTCTGCACTGCCATGCGCAATGAGTCAGGCGAAATGCCGGGAGTTTGGGCCAGTTGGTGGTAGGCTTCGGTCAAGCGCTGGAGGTAGGGATTGGCCGAGGCAGCGGGTTCTGTCGCCGGCAAGGCGGCGAAACCAGCCGCTTCCAGCAGGTGGTTCGTCTCTTCCGGCCCCAACTCCAGGGCCTGGGCAATGGCCATCAACTTATCGTAGGCAGGATTCAAGCGGTTGCCGAGGAGGATATGTTTAAGATACGACTCGCTCAGCGGCGTATATGCCTGAGCAGCTTCGGCCAGGGCCGCGATTGATTTATACGATGAACGCTCATAAAATTCTCTGAGCAGAGTGGCCAACCGGCTCATACGACTGTTAGGAGCTCCTTGGCTAGGATGATAATAGAAGATAGCTTACCTGTCAATCTGACCGGTTAAATTTGGACACTACAGGAGCGATTTAGTTACTGTAGGAGCGGTTTCAGCCGAAAAATCCGTCAGTTAAGCCCAAGGTTTATTGACAACGACTGCAAAATTGTGTAAGATACGAGTCACTACAGTCACGATTTAGTTACCACAGTAACCAAGTTCTCTTTAAGGCCCCCTGGAGAGATGAAACGACTCGTGAACTCGTCGTCGGATATGCTACGATTTGGACCGTTCCGTGTTATAATAAAAAATGTAAGCACTGAGTGGTAGGTTGTTCTCAGCAGCGCCAGGCGAGCAATCAGTCAAGGGTTACCGACCGGCATTGGTAAATGGAGGGATCAAGGTGACGCTTACGTTCGGACTCATTACCACCGTCTTTAGCATTGGCCTCATGGGTTTGGCCTACGGCCTGGCAGGAGTTTGAGCTATGCAAAAGCAGCTTTTCCCAACCGTAGTCATTCTAGCCGCGCTGACGGCGCTTGGAGTGTATGCAGCTTATGTGGCTGAGGACGAACTAACCGCCTCGATTAAGTTCACCATTCGTTTTGCTACTTATGTAGTGGCAGCCGGGCTGGTGCTGGCCCTGGTGGCCTGGGGCTGGGTAATTTTTGAACGAGTCCGGGCTGAACGTGAACGCCGGCTAGAGGCCCAGGCTCGGCGACGGACGGCTGAGCGCGAGTCGGAAGTAATGGTCGTCAAGGCCAAATGGGATGAGCAAGTGTTTATCCGCGATCAGAATAAAGAGGTCAATTGGCGGCCGGCGCACCTGGATCAACGCCTCTATGCCAACGGTCAGCCGAATCAGCCCAGCCAGTTGGAAGTGGCCTCCTGGGTAGCCTGGCAGCAAAGCCGTCATCCCAGCCTGCCATCTGTGGGAGATGAAGGGACGCCGCTACCCCTGGATTCTGGTCTCCTTCCCTCCTCGGAACTACCCACCCTAGTGCGCTGGGTTGATCTGATTCCCCAGCAACGGGGAGATATGCACAACCTGGTCTTAGGAGTTCGCCTGGATGAGACCGGCCAATTGGTACCGGTCACCATTTCCCTGTATGAACTCTTCCACACTATCGTCGCGGCTTCCACCGGCTGGGGCAAATCCGTCTTTGTCAATGCCGTCCTGGCCCAACTGGCTACCTGCTCTGATCCGGTCGAGTTTGTTTTGATTGACCAGCAAGATCATGGCCTCACGGCCTTAAAGCAGTGTGACCGGCTGCGCTATCCCTTACTCCGCCAGGCCGATGAAATTTTAAGTGCCCTCCACGAAGTCTATGAGGAGGTCACTCAGTATCGGTCGGCCTTGTTTGCCCGGCATGACGCCGACGATCTGGCCGAATATAATCGGTTGGCTAATAATTACCTGCCACCGATTGTGGTAGTGGTCGAAGAAGCTTCGGCTTTACTGGCTAACAAGGAAATTGGGGCCGAATTGAAACGGCACGCCTGGGAACTGCGGAAGTTTGGAGTCTACCAATTTTTGATGCTGACCAGCGCCAAAGGCACGACGATTGATACCGACCACCGGCAGCAATTTGCCAGCAAAGTGCAATTGCACGCCAACGAGCGTGGCCAGGCCCGGCTGCTTATGGATGCGCCCGAAGCAGTAACTTTTCCGCCCGGCCGGGCTGTCATTGACCTACCGGGCCAAATGCCTATGATTGTGCAGACGCCCTATATTGATAAACGTGAGCTGCGAGCCTTATTACGCCCGGCGGGCGCTCCACCACCGCCGCCAACAGCGCCTGTCTCGATCCAGACTACGCCGATTCTGTCAGAAGCCGAGAAAGACCGGCTCTTCAAGCGGCGAGTCCAAGAAGGTCTCAGCCGCAATGCCGCCAGCCTGGAAGCTTATGGACGGCGCTACGCCGGCGATCTGGTCGAGCGGGGCAAACGGGTCCTGGGAGAACGGTAGCCGGGCTGGCTCTTCTACTACGACAATTTGCCTTCTACGGCCTTTATCTACGCTGAGTCTAGGCAGTAGAAGCAGGAAAATAAGGAGAACATCAACATCATGACCCGAGTGATTGCCATTGCCAATCAAAAAGGCGGCACCGGTAAGACCACTACCGCGGTCAACCTGGCAGCCGGACTGGCTAGAGGTGTGAGCAATGGGCGGCGCGTCTTATTGATTGACGCCGACCCCCAAGCCAACGCCACGGCTGTCTTCCTGGGTGTCGCCTTTGCTGCCGGCCCGCGCCAGCCGGGCGTAGATACCGTTTATGAAGTGATTATGGGCAATGCTAAAGCCGAGCAGGTAATTCGAACCGTGCTCCTGACTGCTAGTGAGCCAATCCCTGAAGCCTCATTGGATATTCTGCCGGCTCACCTGGAGTTGGCGGCGGCCGAGTTGGAGTTAGTGCCGGCCTTTGAGCGCGAGCGCAAGCTTCGGCAAGCCCTGGAGCCAGTTCTGGATCGTTATCACTACGTGGTGATTGACTGTCCGCCCAGCCTGGGACTCTTAACGGTCAATGGCCTGATGGCGGCGAGCGAGGTCATTATTCCCGTAGAACCGGGTTTCTTCCCGCTCATTGGCCTGCGGTTGCTGCAACGCACTATCGAGATGGTTAAGCGGGCCAACCCGGCGCTGCGCATTAGTGGGGTGATACCCACTATGGTTGACCGAACTGCCTTAACCCGAGATACGCAAGATCAACTGGCCGAGTCTTTTGGCGATTTGCTGCTCCCAATGATCCCGCGCCGGGTCAGTATCGGCGAGGCTCACGCCGCCAGTCAGGATATTTTTGCCTATGACGGGCGTGGGGAGAGCGCTCGGGCTTTTGCTAACTTGCTCAAGGAGGTAATCCGCCGTGGCTAGAAAGAAAACCAGCTTGAGCCAGACGCTTTTTGGCCAGATTGATCCTTACGGAGTCTCCCCTGAGGAATCGGCTCCCCTTCCAGCAGCCGGCATCTCGGCTACACTCTCTCTGGAATCGATTCGCCCCGACCCGAACCAGCCGCGCCAGTTGCTACCCTCTGCCCTCAGCCAAGCTTTAGCCAGGGGCCAACTCAACCCGATTGAGACCCTACAGGCCTGGTTGAGCCAGACAGATGAGACTAAGCCAGAGTCCGCGCCCCGGTCGATCCGCGAGATACGCCGTCTGGCCGATAGTATCGCGCAGCACGGGTTAATCAACCCGATTTCGGTCCGCCAGGTCCGCTCCGATGAGCAGTTGCCGGCCGGCGTAAATTATGTCATTGTTACGGGAGAGCGGCGTTACTGGTCGCACGTTTTGCTCTCCAGCGAAGGGCGCTCCATCCAGGAAGGGGTTGAAGTTTCTACGCCGGACCAGATCAAAGCGGTCGTGGTGCAGGCCGGGGTTAGCATCCGGGCCCATCAATTGATCGAAAACCTGATGCGCGAGGATATCAATGCCGTCGAGAAGGCTCGAGGGGTGTGGGCGCTGCGATACGAATTATCCGGGGTGAACCATGGTTCACCCCCCCTCAATACGACTAAAACAGAGCAGGTGAACCATGGTTCACTTTCTTCCCCAGACTCGATTCCAGCTCTTGTTCCTTGGAGTCAGGTCGAGGAAGCACTGGGGATTTCAAAACGCTACCGAATTTTTGTTACTGGGGTGCTTGATCTCAGCGAGGAAGCCCAAAGCCTGGTGGCTGAACACGACCTGAGTGAGCGAAGCATCCGTCCAATTGTCCAAAAGCTGAAGGGACGGCCCGATTTGCAGGTCGAGGCTCTGCAACAACTCAGCCAATGGCGCGAAGCCTCAGAGCAAGAAGAGGGCGAGTCCCGCCAGCCTTTAGTCGACTCCACCGAAGCCCTGGTAGCAGAATTACTTCATCGAGCCGAAGCCAGAAACGTTACCGCAGCTCCAAACCGTAAATCTATGCCACCCGCACGTCGCTCTTTAGGAGCAGAGCAATTTCGTAATAAAGTTCAAAGTGCGCTGCGTTTTCTGAACAAATTAGAGGAACCGGACCTGATTGGTTTGACCCAAGATCTGGCCACGACTACCCGGTATGCCGAAGTAGTAGAGGATTTGCGCGACTTGCGCGAGCGGATTGATACTATTTTGGAAGCAGTCACCATATATAATCGCCAGACTGATCGCTCCGGCTGACTATCGCCGCCGGTTTTCTGTCAAATTAATAATTGGGATTTCGGTTTGCAGCTTAAACCATAGGCTTCTGCTTGCCTAACCGCCCTAGAAACGAGCTAGTTATTTACATAATCACGACTTGCCAAAGCCTTAAAAGAGAGTAGAATGGAGTCAAATACCTTTTCTGGACAGCTTCTGGACATTACAGAGTAGTCAACCATGCAAACGGCAAGAGAATTATTGTTGGATGTTTACCAGGACCTATATGGCCCGCAAATCACTCTGGCCAACTTAAGCGAGTTAGCCGGCGATTTGAGCCGCATTGTTGGCCGCAACCGGCCCTGGACCGGCAAGTTCTTACACAGCATCATCAAACAATATGCCGGCTTTTCAATCAACGCCAGGCTCACCAAAGCCCTGACCATCCTAGCTGCCCGGCTTGACGGGATGAACGAGATTCAGGCCAAAGCCCAGGAGATAAACGGGTTGCTTGCCGTTAATGACTTACCACCGGGTACAGTCATCCTCGGTGTAGCCCAGAAGTGTGCCGCACCGGGCTGTCCGGTTCGCTTTGTACCGACCCATCCCCGGCAGAAATATCATAGTAAAGCTTGCGCCGCCGTGGCTCGACGGCAAAAGTATCGGTCAGAAGCCAACAGTCAGGAAAGGCGTAAAGGTCGGCCTAGTCGGGCGCCGTTATTTCAACCCGGTCAAAGTTAGAGGGTTGCCAACGGCAACGCTCGAACCGGCTTAATGAAAAAGCCGCCGGTGCTGCCAACACCAGCGGCTTAGGGCGGGTCACGCAACCCAGCCAAAACGATTCAGTTATTTGCAAGCATAACATAACCCATGATTTTATGCAAGCGTTGGGTCACATTTTTGGACTCGATAGCTGAATCCTTTTGAAAGTAAACACCTGTTGGGTTGCGGCACCAGCCAGTTACATGGCCAGGTGCCTTTTTTTTCGATCTATTGGGTAACCGGCTTGGGCCAAAAGATCACTTTTTAGAAATGGATTAATCATGATAACTACAGCGTTCACTCAAGTGGGCCTTGGTCCTTAAGAGTCGATTGTTTCAGGAGCGGCCCGCCAAGCCGCTACTGACGATGCTTTTTAGCGAAACTGCCAATATCGCTAGAAAGCAAAAGAGACTTGTGCCATCAAGTCTCTTATCGCTGTCATCATCTTGCTTTAGTTTTGAGTAAGAGTGCCACCTCTCACTTGCGTAGGCCCCTTTAGTGGGGAAGGATAATTTGCGCCTCGGCGCTTCCTTTGTCAAACGCATCCTTATCATACCAGGATGTCGTCACTTTGTCAAGGGGCGCTGGCGTTTTTAAAGGTTGCGGCCAATACCGGCCCTCGCAACCACAGA
>CAZRYD010000178.1:0-13444 GCA_964604225.1 uncultured Caldilineaceae bacterium | reverse complement strand
AATTAATTTCTCAAAGCGGCAAATCCATCCTCAAACGACCATTCTGGGTGCTTCTCTCCAAAAACTTGAATTTCTTAAAAAGGTGGATAGCAGGCACATTCTGCCGATGAGCCGTTAAAGTGATCCTGTCCACACCACCTGATTTGGCCCAGGCCAGAGCATGCTCCAGCAAGGCTGTGCCTATCCCTTGATACCGATAGGGACTGAGTATCCCTATCCCCAACTCCACCACCCCCGGCTGTGACTCCAGTGGGAATAAGCGGCACCAACCGATGATTCCATTGTCAACTCTGGCCACAGCCAGCAAGTGATTGTAGCAATCCTCATTTCCTAAAGCATATAGCCAAGCTGGAGTCGGCTCAAAATGGCTCGTTTTCATCCAGTATGTATCAGCACACACACTGTCAATAACTTCAATTAACTGGGGCTTATCGCTCAATTGGAAAGAAGCAATTGTTACTCCATGCACTACGTACCACGCTTTACAGCAAAATTTCGCTTATACCATAAACTCTGGTAATAGTCCTATTATAACACATTTTTGAATTAGCGTACCTTGTGGTATAGTGTGTCTCACACATCGCTGGGGAAGGAACCACATGGCCGAACCAACCCAACCCTATGTCCTGGTCGTCGGGGCGGCGGGCATCGACTCAAAAGGCAAAGCGAAAGCTCCTTATACCTTAGGGACAAGTACCCCAGGGACGGTGCGCGTGTCCGTGGGCGGCACCGCCCGCAACGTGGCCGATAATCTGGCCCGGCTGGGCGTCGAAACGGTGCTGCTATCGGCCATTGGGGCGGGCGGCTCCGGCAAGCGTATCCTGGCCAATGCGGCGGAAGTGGGCCTCAATACCGAGTATCTCATCATCTCCGCCGAGTATCACACCGCAGCCTACATTGCCCTGCTTGATGAAAAAGGCAACCTGGTCTTTTCCGTGGATGATATGGAGATCATGGAGACCCTGACCCCGCAAGTCATCAACCGGCGGCGCAATCTGATCAAAAATGCGGCCATGGTTGTCTTTGACAGCAATCTCCCCGAAGCCACCATCGCCTCGCTGATCAAGGTCGCCAATCGTTACAACATCCGCGTCTGTGCCGACCCGACCTCAACCAGCCTGGCCGGCCGCTTGAAGCCCTATCTGCCTGATATTTTCATGATTACCCCCAATGTGGCCGAAGCCGAGGTGCTCTCCGGCAAATCCATCGAAGATGAAAACAAGGCCATTGCCGCCGCCCGGTCGTTGGTCAACGCCGGAGTCAAAATCGTCATCATTACTCTGGCCGAAGAAGGGGTGGTTTATGCCTCGGCCCGGGCCAGCGGGCACATCCCGGCGGTAGCCACGGAAATTATCGACTCCACCGGCGCCAGCGATGCGCTGACCGCCACGGTTGTCTTTGGGCTACTCAATAACATTCCCCTGGACGAGTCGGTGCGCCTGGGGGTCAGCGCGGCGGCGCTGACCCTGGCCTGCAGCGATACCGTCTGCGGCGATTTGAGCCTGGATATTTTGTACGACAACTTGCTAATCTAAAAAAAGGTGAGCAGGTTGAAGGTTTAACGTTCAACGTTCTTACTTTCAACCCCAATTACTCCCCCAACCTGGAGGCTGGATGAAGACGACTCCCCGTGGCATGTATTTTGAAGATTTTGAGTTGGGTCTGGAGATTCAAACCGCCGCCCGGACCATTACCGAAACAGACATTGTCAACTTTGCCGGCCTCTCCGGCGACTATAACTTTATCCACACCGACGCCGAAGGTTCCAAGAATACGCCTTTTGGGCAGCGCGTCGCTCACGGCATGCTGGTCGCTTCGATTGCCAGCGGGCTGGCCGTGCAGCACGGGTTTATCGACGGCACCACCCTGGCCTTCCGCGAATTAACCTGGAAATTCACCAAACCGGTTATGATTGGCGATACTATTCAAGTAGGGGTCAAGGTGATCGAAATCAAGGAGATGGCCAAGCTTGGCGGCGGGCTGGTCACCTTTGAGGCTCGGGTCATCAATCAGCGGGACGAGGTAGTGCATAAAGGTGAATGGCGGATGCTGATTAAGTCGCGTGAGGTGTGAAGTGAAAATCTTTGACATCACTCGCACCATCAATTCTACCTTGGCCGTCTGGCCGGGCGACACCCCGTTTTCCGCCCAGGTTATCACCACCATCAAGGAAGGCGACTCCATCAACCTGACCACCTTGACCATGAGCAGCCATATGGGCACTCACGTCGACGCGCCCTATCACTTTCTCGACGACGACCTGACCATGGAACAAGTGCCGCTCGAAGCTTATGTTGGTCCGACCACGCTGGTCACGGTGCAGCGAGAGGCGGGGCTGCTGCTGCCGGAGGATTTCCCCGGCCTGGATTGGGCTAAAGTTGAACGCCTGTTGGTTCATTCGGTGGCCAGCACCAAGCCGATAGACCAATTCCCCACCGAGTTTGTCTACCCCTCACCGGAACTGGCCGAAGTGATGGCTGAGCACGGAGTCGTGTTGTTTGGCTCGGATGCCCCTTCGATGGACGATATGCACAGTAAAACTCTGCCCGGCCACAAAGCCCTCCGCCGCCATCGTATCGCCATCCTCGAAGGGTTGACCCTGACCGATATACCTGATGGAACCTATGAACTGATTGCCTTACCGCTCAAAATCGCCGGTGGTGACGGCTCCCCTGTCCGCGCAATTCTCCGGGCTTAACCCATTTTCACCTTCTTTGACGCCCCTCACCGCCTCTGCTATAATTGCATTTTGAACCAGACCCTAAAGGTCTTTGAGACCTTTAGGGTCTTCTGAACAAAGATTGGGATTCCTTATGGAAGAAAAACAACACGGCGCAGCCACTCAGGTTGGGCCGTCCATGGCCCCCAAATTGGAAGTCACCCGGGGCCAAAATGTAGGCGAAACGTATAAAGTCAAGCTGACCACCCACATTGGCCGCGAACAAGATAACGACGTGGTCATTCTTGATCCCAAAATGTCCCGCTATCATGCTCAGATTTCGATGGAGGCGGGCCAGTGGCTGCTGACCGACTTAGGCAGCTCAAACCGGACGTATCTGAATGGAGTGGCTATCAACGAACCGGCTCCCCTGCAAGAGGGCGATCGCATCAGCATGGGTGAAACCGAGCTGGTCTTGAAAATGCCGGGCCAGCCTGTCGTCGAACCGGCTGCGGCCGCAGCCGCTCCCGCCCCTAAACCGATAGTAACGCCACCGCCGGCGGCCATGCCAGTGGAGGGTACACCAGCAGCGCCAAGGCCCAGTAGCACTCCTCCCCGCTTGGCCTGGTTTGCCGGCGGTTTCATCTTGATCCTCTTTCTGATAGCCGCAGTCATCTTTTATTTTATTTTTAGCCGTACCTCCGGCGACGAAGAGGCGTCAACCACCCCAGACACACCCGCACCGATTGTTGATTCCGGCAATAGTCAGACCCCCGAAGCACCCAATCGTCCGGCAGATTTAACGCTCATCTACGAGGATGACTTTGGCGATTCCGACAGCGGTTGGGATGACGCTTTTGACGCCTATACCACCAAGCAGTACGGCAACAATCGCTACCAAATTGAAGTCACTACCAGTAACCTGGTGGCCTGGGGCCTGGCCAACCGCGATGTGGCCGATTTCGAAGTTGAAGTTGAGGCCAAACTGGAAGATGGCGCGGATACCAATGGCTACGGCTTGCTCTTCCGTTTTCAAGACCGCGAGAATTTCTATCGTTTTGACATTTCCGGCGATGGTTACTATTTGCTCAGCAAATTTGTTAAGGGTGAATGGGTCACCCTGGCTGACTGGACCGCCTCCCCTTTCATCAACAAAGGCAAGGCGGCCAACATTCTCAAGGTGTCCGCCTTCGGCCCTAACCTGACCATCTGGGCCAACGGCCAACAATTAGCTTCGGTGGTGGACGACTCGCTCGCGCACGGCAATTTTGGCTTTTTTGCCGGGACGTTCAGCGACCCCCATGTGTGGGTCAGCTTTGATAATTTAAGGCTGTGGACGCCCAAAGATCAGGAAATCACCTTGTTGCCCACAGCCACCCGACCGATTGGCCCTCCGCCCACAGCGACCCCTCCGCCCACAGCGACCCCGCTGCCGGCAACAGCCACCCCAACAGAGACAGCCCCAGCCAGCGTAGAAGCTACAGCCTCTGCCGAACCAACAGCCACCCCGACCGAAACCCCGACGGTTACGCCCACCAGCGAACCGACCGCCACCCCGGCGCCGCTGCCTGCCTACGCCTCCCGTGACCAAACGCTGCCGCGAGGCGAGAAAGTAGTCACCGGGCGGATCGCCTTTCCTGTTTACGACGCGGCGCGGAGCACCTACGATATCTATATGGCCGAGGCCGCCAATGGGGCCAATAGGGAACTGGTCCAAAAAGATGCCAGCCAGCCAGCCCTCAGTACAGATGGCGCCGACCTGGCTTACCGCTCCTGGCAGCCTGATAAACGCGGTCTCTTTGCCCGGCTCTTAAGTGGGGGCGATGCCTGGCTATTTAACCCCTTCTTTGAATCGGCCCGGCCGGCCTTTTCGCCGGTAGATAAGAGCCTGATCTTTCATTCACGGGTAGGCGGCAAAGAGCCGGCCATCTACCGGGTGGTCAATGGGGTGGGAGAAGTAATGCGACGCGATGGCTTTCCCATCCAGGGCCAATCGGCTAAATGGTCGCCCGACGGCCAGCAATTTGTTTACAGCAGTTGTTTGGGCGGCAAGTGCGGGGTGCTCCGCAGCAATATCGATGGCACCAACCCCATTATCTTAAGCGACCATCCCACCGATACCAATCCGGAATTTTCGCCCGATGGGGCAACGGTGGTATTCATGTCCAAACGCAGCGGCAATTGGGAGATTTACACGGTCGGCAGTAATGGCGGCACTATCAATGCCCTCACCTCCGACCCGGCCAATGATGGCCTACCCACCTGGTCACCCGACGGCACCAAGATTGCCTTTGTGGCTGATCGTGATGGCGAATGGAGTATTTGGGATATGGACCCCGATGGCGGTAACCAACGCCGTCTCTTTGCCATCGGTGGATCGGTTGACGGTGTCGTTCAGACAGACCCGGTCAACAGCCGGAGTTGGACCGAAGAAAATATTGCCTGGATTCCATAAATACCAGGCTCGTCGTTCCCCTAGGAGACTCACTTGTTATTCCCCACTTTTGATAAACAAACCACCTGGATCATGCTCGGCGTTTCCCTGGGGATCATCCTGACGGCTTTGGTGGTGGTCATCATTGCTTTCAGCCAGACCAGCCAGGTTAATGCTTTGGCTGCGGCCACGGCCACGCCCACCAAAACCCCCACCAAAATGCCTACGGACACCCCCACAACCACGCCAACCAGTACCTCAACTCCTACCCCAACTCCTACCCACACGGCCACCCCTACCTCCACGCCCACCGAGACCAGCACCAGCACGCCCACTTTTACCCCGGAGCCGCCCACGCCCACTTTTACCCCAACCGTTACTGAAACTTCACCTGTCACCGATACAATCGCGGCTCCCATCGGTCCGGAAGCCACGTTAACGGGCACGCTTGAACTGAGCGGCACTGCCAGTCTGACCATGACCGGGGTTATTACCCCCGTGGGCACAGCCGCGCCCATACCCACAGCCGTAGCCCGCACCGTCGCCGTCCCGGCAGACCTTCCCAACTACCAGCAGGCAGCCGATCATTTCTGGTTTACCCGCCCTTTCACCGAAGCCTATCCGAGTTGGGGCAGTTTCTATTATCCATATGGCACCAATGGCGGTGGACAATATTTTTGGCACTTTGGGGTTGACATCCAGAGCTTCGCCGGCCAGCCGATTGTTGCCGTCGGCGATGGCACGGTGGTTCACGCCGGGCCGGATACAACCCCGCCAACTCAGCTTGGCCCCTGGCCCGATTTCTATGGCCAGGCCGTGGTGATAGAGCACCTGCAGCGCTGGGAAAACAAAGCGGTTTATACCCTCTATGGTCACGTTTCGCGTGTTTTGGTTCGAGTGGGGCAGCAGGTTAAAGCGGGGCAGCCGATTGCCCTGGTGGGCGGGCTGGGGGTCGCCACCGGCCCGCATCTGCACCTGGAGGTCCGCCTGGGCGGGACGACTTATTACGACACCCGCAACCCGGATTTATGGGTAAAACCCGATCGCGGCTATGGGGTCATTGCCGGGCGGGTCGTCGATTATCAAAACTATTTTGTGCCGCAGCAACTGGTCACCCTGCATCGCGCCGATGAACCGCGCCGTTTCTGGCGGCAAACTTTTACCTACCCAGATCATCAGGTCAATTCCGACGAGCAGTATGTCGAAACTTTTACCTTTGCCGATGTACCGGCAGGCGACTATCTGCTCAAAACCACGTTCGATGGCTATCAATTCAGTGTGCCGGTAACGGTCAAAAGTGGCGCAACCAGCTTCGCCTTGCTCCAGCAAACTCAACCGCCCAAAGCCGAGCCTGCCCCAACGCCGGCTCCGGCTGTTCAGGCGCCCCCTACCGAACCACCCCCGAATTAATGGTCAATTGATTATTGACAATTGACCATTGACCGTTGCTTATTGACCATTGGCTACACCATCACCTTTCCCCCATCTACATGAATCGCCTGCCCGGCGATATAGCTGGCGCTAGCGCTGCACAGGAAGAGGACCAGCTCGGCCACCTCTTCCGCTTCGCCCAGGCGACGCTGTGGAATTTCCTGCATCCATTTAGCCATCATAGTCTCGTTGTGACGGAGTTGTTCGGTCATGGGGGTGATGATGACGCCCGGACAAACGGCGTTGACCCGGATGCCGTACTCGGCAAATTCGCGGGCGCACTCTTTGGTGAAGCCCACCACCCCCGCTTTGCTGGCGCAGTAGGCTGAACGCAAAGTAATGGGAATGCTGTGTCCGGCAATAGAAGCGATGTTGATGATGACCCCCTCACCTTGCGATTTCATTATTCGCCCCGCCGCCTGGCTGCATAGAAAGGTTCCTGTCAGATTTACCGCCAGCGTCTCCTCCCAAGTTTCCTCGGTCATCTCCAATATGGAGGCCGTTGGTTCGATGCCGGCATTATTGACCAGAATATCCAGCCGGCCCCAGCGCTCGATTAGCGTCTGCGCCATCGCCTGCACGCCCGCTTTGTCGGCTACGGAGACTGTATAGGTTGTGGCCTCGCCGCCGTTTGTCTGAATTGTCTCGGCGGTACCCTGAGCTGTTCCGGGGTTGATGTCGTTGACACAAACTTTAGCTCCGCACTCAGCCAGCCGGAGAGCGATTGCCTGGCCAATCCCCTGGCCTGCCCCTGTTACCAAAGCCACTTTACCTGAGAGATCAACCTTTATTTTCATGGCCTCTTGCTCCCGCACAAGATTCTGTGGCCATAGTTTGAACCACTGGCCTATTTACGCTTATCCTTAAAAGTGTTATTATATGAGCTGAGGACAAATCGGCAATCCGTTAATGGGAGTATAAACAATTTGACCAGTCAAGCGGATAATTTACCTTCAGCAAACCCGCAAGAGCTAAAAATGGCCTACCGGCAGGCCATCAAATATGCCCAGGACCTCAATGAAGAAATCATCGAGCACAAGCGAGTCGATGAGGAACTCCAAAAAAGCCTGGAGCTGATCGAGCGAGTCAAAAAGGAGTGGGAGAGCACGGTTGACTCGCTGTCGCACTTTATTTGTCTCCTTGACCACGAGGGACACATCATGCGCACCAATCGGACGGTGGAGCGCTGGCAGCTTGCTTCAGTGGCCCAGGTCAAAGGCCGAGAGCTGCATGAACTTTTTCACCCGGGCTGCACTGCAGCTACCTGTTATCTAAAAACGTTTTGGTCCCAGGTCTGGGCCGAAGTGGTTCGGGGCCAGCCGGTTGAATACGAAGCCGAAGACAAAATTCTAAAACGTCACCTTCATTTTCAAGTCCGACCCACCTGGGCTCAAACACAGCCACCGGCGAAAACAGCCACCAGCTTCGCTGTAGTGGTGGTAGAGGATATTACCAAGCGCAAACGCGCCGAAGCGGCCCTCCAACAGGCTTACGACGAGCTAGAACAGCGGGTAGCGGAGCGTACCGTTGAGTTGGCAGAGAAAGTAAAAGAGGAGCAACGCCAGCGCGAAATTGCCACCATCCTGGCCGAAGTGGTGGCTTCGGTTAGCTTGACCCTTTCGGCGGGGGAGCTGCTGGACCATATCTTGCTCAAGTTACAGCAGCTCATCCCTTTTGACTCAGCCACCATATTTCTCATCGAGGGTGATTATTTGGTCATAGAAGCCGCGCACGGCTTTGAGGTAGAGGTCATTAATCATCGCTACGTTTTGGCAGAAGATGCCCTGTTTCAAGAGATGTTAGCCCAGAAAAGCTATATCTTGATCGGCGATACCCAGGCCGACCCGCGTTACCAGTTTCGGCCAGGCTCGGAAAAAATCAGGGGTTGGATCGGTGCACCCTTGTTGGTGGCTCAACAAATTATTGGCTATCTGGCCGTTGACCGTTATTTGCCCCAGACCTTCAGCGAAGCCGATGCCAAGCTGGTACAGGCTTTTGCCCACCAAGTGGCCCAGACTATTTACAACGCCCGTCTTTTTGCCGAGCTTAAGGAGACGCAGGCCCAACTCATCCAACGTGAACGCTTGGCCGCCTTGGGGCAGATGGCGGCCACAGTAGCCCATGAACTACGCAATCCCCTTATGGCGATCCACATGGGCGTCGAATATTTGTTGCAGGATGTGTCTGAAACCGACCCACGCCGACGGGGCGCAGCCCTCATGCAGGCCAATATGGACCGCATCAACCACATCATTGAAGACATCCTGCACGTTGCCCGCGCCCCCCAACCTATTCTAACGCCGGGTCTACTCCAAACCGTGATCGAGACTGAAGTATCACGCTGGGAATTACTTTTGATCGACAAAAAGGTTAGCTGCCAATTACATCTAGCGCCTGACTTACCCCCTATGTTGCTCGATCCTGACCAGATGGCTCGCGTCTTTTCCAATCTCATCGGCAATACTATTGATGTGTTGCCGTCTGGGGGGGAAATATCGATCAGTCTGAGATTAATGGATCGCCATCTAGTTGTTACTTTTGCCGATAATGGGCCAGGTATATCGCCGGAAAACTTAGCTCGGATTTTTGAGCCATTTTTCACCACCAAGTCTCGGGGGACGGGCTTGGGTTTATATATTATCAAGCAAATTATTGAGTATCATCGTGGACATATAGCCGTTTGGAGCCAGGTAGGGGCGGGTACAAAGTTCACTATTACCCTGCCGGTATCAGGGGATAAGTAGATGGCTGGCAGAATATTAATTGTAGACGATGAAGAAGCCCTGCGTTTTTTTACGGCTGAGGGTTTAAGGCAAGCCGGGTGGTCGGTGGATGAAGCCGGTTCCGGCGAAGCTGCTTTGGCCAGGCTAGAGCACAGCAGTTATGATGTCATCCTGCTCGACTTGCGCATGGTAGGTATGGACGGTCTGGCTGTGATGCGCCAGGTCAAGGAACGTTGGCCCGAGATAATGGTTATTATTATGACCGCTTATGCCTCTCTTGACTCGGCTATTGAGGCGGTGCGGCAGGGTGCGTTCGATTATTTACAGAAGCCGTGCCTGGCGAGCGATATTATTGCCTGCGCCAATCGAGCTATGGCCAAAAAAGAAGCGCTGGCTCAACAACAGCAGTTAGCTCATGCTGGGGATACAAAACCTTCACTGCCTACCGAAGCGTCCTCTGCCAACATTATCCACTCAGGATCCTTGGTGATCGAGCCTGGCTCTCATGCCGTTTCGTGGGCCGGACAGCGCCTCTCCCTCACCCCCACTGAGTACGGGCTTTTGGAAATTCTGGCCGAAGCCCCTGGCCAGCCGGTCTCACTGAATCGGCTGATACAGGAAGGGTTGGGGTATGATCCGCACGATCCCCAAGCTCAAGAAACATTGCGCGTTCACATCAGCCGCCTGCGCCGCAAGTTGGACCCCAGCTACATTCTAACCGTTCGTGGTGGGGGGTACAGCCTGGCCAATATTCCTCCCATCTCCTAACCATGTAAAAAACCAGACCAACGAGTCTGGCTTTTTGCAACCCCTCAGATTTGTTCGCCCTTCCTTATTAACGTTCAGGAACCGACAGATAGATACGATTGAGCAACTCATTGTTACTCACCGTGGTTGGCGCACGGGTCGGGGTTGTGGTCGGTTCCGGCATGCTGATGACTATAAAGGTTCCTTAAAGAATGTTAAAAACAAAATTCGAGGAAGATAACGATTTATTACAAAATATTATGCTTTATTAAGAGCAAGTTTTATTTTTGGATTTCAATACCCCTGCCTCCGGTACTATTTCTACTCTTTTCCTCCTTTATATTTAGAAATAAACCTTAATCAATCGTTTGGCTCATGAGACCCCCTTTTGTGTTACTATGTAATCAATCAAGGAAATGATTTCCTTACTTGCAACTTATTAAAAGTAAAATTTATTGAAATAGGAGATTATCATGTTTTCACAACTTTTCCGTATCCGTTATTTTGCTATACTTGTTCTCATCTTGATCTTTGTCAGCAGCGTCTATGCCTTCGCCGCAGCCAACGTGGTCCCTGAAAGCGGCGCCGGGGATGGCAGCAACACCATCAGCGGCTACACCGTCACTAACGTGACCTACGCGCTAAACGCCACCAACCCGGCCAATATCGACAGAGTGAGTTTCGATATGGCCCCCACCGCTGGCGCAGGGCCAGCGACGACGGTGAAAGTACAGCTCGTTGCCGGCGGCGCCTGGTATAACTGCACCACGCCTGGCACCTCCCGCGATTGGGATTGCAGCGTGGCCGGCGCAGTGACCGCTCTGGCCGCAGATAACCTGCACGTGGTCGCAGCCCAGTAAGATACCAACCTGGATTAGACCTAATCAAACACAAGCATTATTATCTAAACGGAGCAATAACAAGAAAGGCGCGACCACACCTTAAGGGTCGCGCCCTTTTTGAATATTAGCAGATTTGCCATGAAAAGTAACCAGCGCCGGCCCCACCCGCTTTTGGCAGCCATAGTTTTTGTGTTGACGGCAGTAGTTTGGCTTCTCTTTGCACCGATCCAATTTGGCGGCCAGACAGCCTACGTGCTTGTGGCCGGCAACAGTATGGAACCCGGCCTGCATCGCGGGGATTTGGTGATTGTACGCCAGGCCACGGATTACCAGGTGGGGGATATCGTCACCTACCGCCATCCTGAGATCGGGCCGGTTATCCATCGTATTGTGGCCCAAGAGGATAACCACTTTGTGTTCAAAGGGGATAATAATACCTGGATCGACTCGTACCGGCCGGTTCAAGCTGAATTTATTGGCAAGTTTTGGCTTCAAGTGCCATCTGCTGGTAGAATCATAGAACAGTTGCGTACGCCATGGCCGATGGCGCTCCTGGCAGCGGTGCTAGGAATCATTATAGTCGCCTCCGTCAAGAGTGACCGCCCTCAACTCCTCGGGCGTCGGCGTGGCCAGAAAAGACTACCAAAAGGGCAATCGCGTTCCATGAGCCAACTCAGCCGAAACAAAGCAGACCTGTTCTTTGCCCTGGCTACTCTGACCCTGGCCTCACTCTTGCTGGCCTTGTTTGCTTTTACCCGCCCGCTCACCCGCACCGTCTTTGATGACCTGCCTTATCAACATAACGGTGTGTTCAGCTACACTGCCCCGGCACCACCCGGCATTTATGATACAGATACCGTGCAAACGGGCGAGCCTGTCTTCCGGCGTTTGATTACCCTGGTTACCGTCAACTTTGATTATCAATTAACTACAGACCAGCCGGACAACCTGACCGGAACCTCCCGGCTCATGGCCGAGCTTAGCAACAGCAACGGCTGGAAGTGGGCGGTCGAACTTCAGCCGGAAACTCCCTTCAGCGGTCCCACGTTCACCGCCAGCGGCGCGGTTGACCTCGCCCGGATACAAGGCCTGCTTGACAGCGTGGAGCAACAAACAGGCTTTTCATCGTCGCAATACACCCTCGCTATTGTGCCAACGGTCGTCGTTAGCGGTACCCTCGCCGATCAATTTGTACAGGACACGTTCTCGCCGCGTCTGGTTTTTCAGCTCGATGACCTGCAAATGCAACTTGCCCCGAACAACAGCGGCGCTGCTGAGGCTGCGGACCCGCTCAAACCAGTACAGGCGGGCTTACTCAAACGTGCTCGTGAAGCGCCGAATACCATTTCTCTCCTGGGCCTCACCCTCCAGGTCTCGACCGCCCGGCAGTTGGCAGTGCTGGGAGGGGTACTCTCTCTGGCTGGCATGTTGGGGTTGGGGCTGCTGATGTTACGGACCACCCAGGGTGACGAAGCTGCACGCATCCAGGCAAAATATGGCCCTCTCTTGATTGCCGTTCAGGGCGGCGACTTTGCCGCCGGCGGGCGCGTCATCGAAGTCGCTGTCATCGATGACCTGGTGAAAATTGCCGAACGGGATGGCCGGATGATCTTGCACCAGGACCGTGGCTCCAGCCATCACTACTTTATTCAGGATAACGACCTGACCTACCGTTATCAGGTTAGGGTCTCAGGCCAGGAAAAGGGCGAAGCGCAATGATAACTCGCCTGTTCTATCGGTGGGCCTGGTTGAGTCTGCTGGCCTTGATACTGATCAGCGCCGTATTAGCGGTGGCGGCAACAAACACCGTCTCGGAATCTGGCGCCGATGAGTCTAACCAATCCACCACCGCCAACGATCTTAAGCCCCCCGAATGTGCCGGCTTGAACCTGGTTGAGGTTCGTTCAGGCAGCGGTGGTGGCGGTAACACCAACTCCTTGATCCTGGGTACCGCCGGCAATGATAACATCAGGGGCAGAAACGGTGCAGATTGTATTCTGGGTGGGGCTGGTGATGACACGCTTGACGGAGATCAAGGCAACGACATCATCCTGGGCGGCGCTGGTAATGATACCCTTATTGGCGATAGAGGCAATGACACGCTTTATGGCGGCCCCGGCAACGATTATCTCAACGGTGGCCCCGGCACAGACACGTGCTACGGCGACTCTGGGAGTGACACCTTCCATAGCTCCTGCGAGACCCAAGTTCAATAGACCTCAGGAACAGTAAATGCACACGCTCCTGTTTCAACCAAAGAATCTACCACAAGGAACAATCAAAATGGATCAAAGTACCCTAACCCAGCCACAGGTGATGAGGTGGATGGATGTCTATGCTCTCCGGGGCTTAACTCACTGCCCTATTACCGGCACATTCGTACGGGGACATGATCAAGCCAGTTTCTTGATACCGGGGGGAGAGGTAAAATGGTGGCATTGCTCGGCATGTCAAGGCTGGCACGTTTTAATTGTGGATAACCGAGGCAAGAGTTAGGCCCTGCCTTCACCCCATTCTATTTAGGATTTACACATGTCATTCTGAACGCAGCGGAGCGGAGTGAAGAATCCCTCAAAAATCCGTTTGCAAGCATATGTTTCAGGGATTT
>CAZRYD010000177.1:0-13491 GCA_964604225.1 uncultured Caldilineaceae bacterium | reverse complement strand
GCAGGTGGGACCGCCTTCGGTGTGGCCCCCACCCTGCTCCGGCCCCTGTAATTAAATTACGAGACCCTGGTATGTCAACACTTCTCAAAATAGACCATGTAACCATTGCTGGATCCTCACTTAAGGCGATGGAGCAGGCTTTTGCCGCAGTGGGGCTGGCGACGGATTATGGCGGTGCCCATTCCAACGGCATCACCCACATGGCCCTGCTGGGTCTTGAGGATGGTTCCTACATTGAGTTAATCTCCTCGCTGGAACCGGGACTCAAGGATACCATCTTCTGGGGTGAGCACATTGGGGGGGATGGCGGTCCGTGCGCCTGGGCTGTCCACAGCGATGATGTCGCGGCTGAGGCCGCTCGGCTGGCCGCTCTTGGGATTGCCGTTCAAGGCCCGGTTTACATGCACCGCCGCCGGCCCGATGGCCGGTTGGTGGAGTGGGATTTGGCCTTTTTGGGCGATCACCCTGCCGGGGCAAGCCTGCCCTTTATTATCAAAGATATTACGCCGCGCGACTGGCGGGTGCAGCCCTCGGCCAGCGTAGCCGGACGCTTGACCGGCATGGCCATGGCCATCCTGGGTGTTAAGAGTTTGGCGGATACGATTGAACTATTTCGGCAGGTGTATGGCTGGTCGGCGCCTCAATTTAAGGAAGAGCCAGTCTTTGGGGCCAGGTTGGCCCATTTTGCCGGTACGCCGGTTACCCTGGCTGCGCCCTTAGCCGCAGGTGATTGGCTCTCGGACCGACTGGCCCGCTTTGGCCCGTCGCCCTGCGCTTATTTGGTGGGGGCGACTGATTTTGAAGCTGCCAAGCGAGATTTTCAGCTAACGTCTTCTCTGGTGTGGTTTGGCCGTGAGGTGGCCTGGTTTGACCCGGCTAAGCTCAACGGCGTCAAATTGGGTGTGATCGCTTGAATGGATTATTCTCCTAATCGGCGTAAACAGATAAGCCCAGAGCAGGTGCTATTATTTTTGGGCGTTTTTGGCTTTATCGTCTTCATTTGGATGATGGCCTTTCTTTTTGTGCCTCTTTTGACCCGGCAGCCTGTTTCTGTTGGACAAAACCCCCTCATGATAATTGAGCAGACGCCGACACGCGGCTTTATCCTGCCCCCCACCTGGACGCCCAGCCCCACCCGCGAGATTGTGCCTACGGCTACCTCCACGCCGGCGGTTGACGGCTCCGTACCCACGCGCATGTACACACCTCGGCCAACCTCTTTGCCGGGTCTACCGCTGCCTTTCCAAATTCCAAAATTGACTGTGCTTGATCTGGCCCGGATTATCCAGGGCGAGTCGCCGGGTGATAAAGAGGCTGCCTATATGGTTGGCTGGGTGGCCAAAAATCGGCTGCTGCATCCTGGCTATGGCGATACCTACGCCGTGGTCTCGTATGGGTTTTTTGGTTATCGCGCCGATTTGGATCCCAGCAAAGAATTTTTAGACATCGCCCGACGAATCATCAAAGCCCGCGACGACCCGACGGGGGGATGTCTCTATGCCCTCTCCCGCACCGATATTACCAATCTGGGTGTTCCCTCCAGCCGGGCCGACGTGGCTTACGGCGAGTGGTTTTTCTTCAAAACCTGGCCTCTCGGCGACCGCGGGCGCTAAGCGAAAAGTTTCCCAAAACAACGAATAAATTAATAAGAAGCGGTACTGATTTCCTTTTGAATTGAGTTACCGGCTATGTTATAATAGTGATGGATAAAGGGGTGCAGCTAATTTCTTCATTAATTTCAGGCAGCTCAATCTAACACCCTTCCAAATCGCATCTGCTTTTCGATGTGCCCTAATTAACCGGTTTGGTGAGAGGAAATGTCATGGAAGACCTGATTGGTCAATCCTTTGGCGGGTATGAATTAAAAGAACTGGTCGGAACCGGCGGCATGGCCAGCATCTACAAAGCTTTTGATGAAAAGCTGTCTCGCTGGGTGGCTATTAAAGTTGCGCCTATCTTTGGCGCCGAAGAAACCATGTTAGCCCGCTTCCGCCAGGAGGCCCAGGCCATCGCGGCCCTGCGCCATCGCAATATTTTAACCATCTACGGTTACGGCGAAGACCGGGAAGGTGGTTGGGCCTATATTGTGATGGAATATGTGCCGGGCGGTTCTTTGAAAGACTTGATGAAAGCCGACGAACCTTTTCCCTGGCAGCGTGCTCTGACCGTGATTATCCCGGTGTCACAGGCGCTGGCCTTTGCTCATAAGCAGGGGGTCATCCATCGTGATATTAAACCGGCCAATATTTTGATGCCCCAGGAAGATTGGCCGTTGTTGGCCGATTTTGGCCTGGCCAAGATGCAACATTCTGCCACCCCCAACTTAACCATGCCCGGCCAGGTGCTGGGCACCATGGCTTATGCCGCCCCGGAGCAAATTCAGGAGAGTACGATTATTGATGCCCGCGCCGACATTTATTCGTTGGGGATTGTGCTGTATGAATTGTTGACCAGCAAGCTGCCTTTTCAGGGCCAGACCTCTTTTGATTTCTTGATGGCTCGTCTGACCGACCCGCCCATTCCCTTATTGAAGGCCAACCCCGATGTGCCCGCCGCCTTTGTGCCGCTCACTGATAAAGCTTTGGCCCAGCATCCTGATGACCGCTATCAAACGATGGATGAATTCTCCCGAGCCTTATTGGACGTGCGCTACGAATTGAGCGGCTCATTTACCACGCAGCCGCCCCCCCCCAAGCAGCGACCCAAAACAGAGGAAAAAACTTCGATTATTGATACGGAGGAGTTGGACAACCTCCAAGAGGTAAAGATTCGCCTCAAATTGCCGGCTACCGGTAAGGAAATTTCAACCAAGGGACAGGCTGAGCTGGTGATTGGCCGCGCCTACAAAGATGCCAGGCCCGATATCGATTTGGGGCCCTATGGCGGTAGCCAGGCTGGTGTGTCTCGTTTGCACAGCCGTTTGACTCGCCAGGGTGACGAGTGGACGGTGGAGGATTTGGGCAGTACCAATGGCACCTTTGTCAACGGGGCAAAAGTAGCGCCACATCAGAAGAAAAAGGTCAAAAACGGTGATGTAATTCGCTGCGGCCAAATTGAGTTACAATTTCACGTGGACGAGGTTCATAAATAATTTGCGACTCAGCCAGCTTGCGCCAACGTGAGGAGGCTCCTGCACTACCGGGGCCTCCTCATTTTATTTGGTCCGGGTGCGGGTTGTCATTTGGTCAAACCGAAAGCCCGCACTAAAATAGAACCTGTCAAAACCTATGGACTACAGAAAAAATCGGCCAATTTTGGCCACACTGCTTCAGATATTATTTTTGCTGCTTTTGTGGGGGTGTGTCACAGGCTCAGCGGAGACATCAACGCCGCCGACGGCTGTGGCTACCTCTCCTGCCCCCCCCACGGCGACTCTATCCGACCCTGCCCCTATCCCAGCTTCTACCAGGGTGGCGGCTGACCCCTCGCCAACCCTTGAACCCACAGTTACCAATACCCCCACTCTGGTTCCCACCACTTCGCCCACCCCGGCTGAGGCAGATACAGCAACCGCTTGTGCTTGTGATACCTGTCCGTGCCAGATTAAACACGTCGTCATTATCAGCATCGATGGGCTGCGGCCTGACGCCATTGACCAGGCGGATACGCCCACGCTCGACGCACTGCGCGCTCAAGGAGCCTATAGCCCGGCGGCCAAAACCGTGCTGCCCAGCGTAACCCTGGTCAGTCACGCTTCGATGTTGAGCGGCATGAGTCCGGCCAAACACGGCATCTATTGGAATTCCAATGATCCCGATTTGGGCCAGGTCAAAGGCCCGACCCTCTTCAGCGTCGCCCACGAGGCCGGTTTGAGCACGGCGATGATCGTGGGCAAACCCAAACTGGAGCACCTGGTGTTGCCCAACTCGGTGGACAATTTTGATTACGCCGGTTTTACCGACCTGCAAGTGGTCAACGAGGCCGTGGCGGTGATCGAGACTGACATGCCCACTGTCTTATTTATTCATCTGCCTGATGTCGACTCGGCCGGCCACGCCCTGGGCTGGATGTCGCCGGGGCAGTTGCTGGCGCTGAGTTTCACCGATGGGTTGCTGGGGGAAATCGTTGCTGCGCTTCAGGCGCAGGGGTATCTCGGCCAGACCCTGCTCATCGTCACGGCTGACCACGGCGGCAGCGGTAAAAAACACGGGACCGACTCGGCTGAGGATATGACCATTCCCTGGCTAGCCGTGGGACCGGGCGTGCCGGCGGGGCTAACCCTGCCAAGTGAGATTGTCACTTATGATACCGCCGCGACGGCTTTGTATGCGCTGGGCTTGCCGATTCCAGCGGAGTGGGATGGCCGGCCGGTGCTGGAAATTTTTGAACCCCATGCCGGGCAGGAGTGAGGGGCGATGTTTGTGATAATTCCGGCCAAGCCGCTCGCTCAATCGAAAACGCGGCTCGCGACGGTGCTGCCTGTGGCCGAACGGGTTGAGCTGAGCCGCCGCCTGTTACAACGGACGATTGACCTGGCCCGGCAGATTGGCGAGGTGGTGGTGATCTCGCGAGACGCGAGCGTGCGCAAAATGGCCAAACAGGCCGGCGCCTGGGCACTGGTCGAAGCGGGGACAGATTTGAATCGCGCCTTACAACAGGCGTCTGAGTGGGTGATCGCCAGGGGGGGGCAAGCCATGCTGATCTTGCCCGGCGATTTGCCGCTGCTGCAATTGTCGGACCTGAGCGAAATCGTGGCGGCGGGGCAGCATCTTCCGTCAATCATTATTGCGCCCAGCCAGCGTTTGGATGGCACCAACGCCTTGTTTCTACGCCCGCCGGGGCTTATCCCTCTGGCTTTTGGGCCGGAGAGTTTTCAAAAACATCAGCAGCTTGCGCGAATAGCGGGGGTTGAACCTATCATCTATCACTCGCCAACAGTGGCTTTAGATTTGGATTTGCCGGAGGATTTGCGGGCTATGCAAGATCGAGCCTATATTTGTACAAATCCTTAGCCGCGCTTAATTAACCGATCCGTGTCCTGCAACCCGGCAATCGAATCCACCCCAATGCCAAACATAGCGATGCGCAGCTCGGTCGTGGCAATTTCTATTTCGTCCAGCACGGCCTGCAATGAATTGACCGCTGCTTTGAGAAACGGGCCGGCCATGCCGGCTACGCTGGCGCCAAGAGCGATGCACTTGGCCATGTCCAGGCCATTGCGCAGGCCGCCGCTGGCAATGATGGGCAGATTGCTGCCGACCCGTCTGGCGGCCAGGATAGCTTCGCTGGTGGGAATACCCCAATCGACAAAGGTGGCGGCCACCCGCCGCCGGATTTCCGACTGGGCCCGGTACATCTCCACCTGGCTCCAACTGGTGCCGCCGGAGCCGGCCACGTCAATCGCCGCCACCCCCGCCTCGACCAGTCGGCGCACGCTGTCCTCCGCAAAACCCCAACCGACCTCTTTGGCAATAACCGGCACAGGCAGCGCTGCGCAAACCGCTTCAACCTTGGCCAGCAGCCCGCTAAAGTTGGTATCCCCCTCCGGCTGCACCGCTTCCTGCAAGGCGTTGAAATGGAGAATCAGCGCATCGGCCTCGATCATCTCGACCGCCCGGCGGCAGTGGTCCACTGTGTAGCCGTAGTTGAGCTGCACCGCGCCCAAATTGGCCAGCAGCACCGTCGTCGGAGCTACGGAGCGCACCTGGAAGGTCGGGGCCAGGGCCGGGTTTTCGATGGCGGCCCGCTGCGACCCCAGGCCCATGGCGATACCGCTCATTTCCGCCGCTTCGGCCAGGGTGTAGTTGATCTGGCGGGCCTGATCGGTGCCGCCGGTCATCGAGGAGATCAGCAGGGGGGCTTTGAGCTTTTTGCCCAAAAACGAAACAGAGGTGTCAACCTCGGCCAGGTCAATTTCCGGCAGCATCTGGTGCAGAAAATGGTAATTTTCCAGGCCGGTGGTCAATTGGTGGAAGTTGACATCCTCTTCCAAATTAATCCGAATGTGATCCGATTTTCTCTGCTCGTGCATAGTTTGGTTTGACCTGGTCTATGAGCCGTCTCTCTGGCAAAATCAAGACTTACACAGTCATGTCATTTTGAGCGACGAAGGAGCGAAAAATCTCTGAAGCATATGCTTGTAAATGGATTTTTGAGGGATTCTTCACTCCGCTACGCTGCGTTCAGAATGACATGAATAAGTCCTAAAAATGATGAGATTGTTGAACGTGAGCAGTTTACCAGTGACCTACCCCCATGTCAAGCCACTAACAAGGCAGTTTAGCGTTGAGCAAGCGAACCGACGGACCTATTGCTGAACCGACAAGCTTGCTATCTGGCGTACTCACAACTATAATGCAGCCTGTTCAGGCCAGAGGTGACTTTTCATGTGTCACTTATTTTAGATAACCATTATGCGGACCAATAGAAAACGAAAAGTCCTTTTTTGGTTTGTGCTGCTGGTGGTTTTATTATTTGGTGTAAACCAAATTTTTTCTAAACCCCAGGGGCAGGCAGCCAGCGATCTGATTATTAATGAGTTTATGGCGGTCAACAGCACCGGCTTGACCGACGAGGATGGCGACTACTCCGATTGGATTGAACTTTACAACCGCAGTAACCAGCCCGTCAATCTCTCCGGCTGGTCGTTGACCGACGATCCGCAGCAGCTCGAAAAGTGGACCTTCCCCGACATCAGTCTGGGCAGCCACCAATACCTGGTGGTGTTCGCCTCCGCTAAAGATCGCCAATCGGACAAACCAGAAGCGGAACTGCACACCAATTTCAAGCTCAACCGCGCCGGCGAATTTCTGGGGCTGTACAACGTGCTGGAAGGCAAGTTGATGGACTCGGTTTCAGCCGACGGCTATCCTGAACAATTCTCCGATGTATCTTATGGCCGGCTTGATGACACAGGCGCCTTCAACTACCTGGCCCACCCCACTCCCGGCAGCCTCAACGATCCCACCCTGGCCTGGGCTGGCTCGGTTGCGCCGGTCAAATTCAGTGCGGTCCACGGTTTTTACGAGCAACCTTTGACCGTTGAACTGACCACCGACACCCCTGAAGCCGTCATTCGCTATACCACCAACGGCAGCGCCCCCACCGAAAGCTCCGGCGTGGTTTACAGCCAACCGCTGCCGGTCAACCGGACCACCATTGTGCGGGCGGCGGCCTTTAAACCGAAATTTTTGCCGTCGCCGGTCAACACCCAAACCTATATTTTTCTCGACAATGTGTTGACCCAGCCGGCCAACCCACCGGGCTTTCCCAACACCTGGGGGACCCACTCCATTGACTTTATCGGTTACAAGAGCGGCTCCCCGGTGCAAGCTGATTACGAAATGGACCCCGAAATCGTTAACAACCCTCGCTACGGTTCCATGCTCAAAAAGGGTCTCAAAGCAATTCCGACCCTGTCGATTGTCACGGCAGCGCAAAATTTCAAAATCTACGCCAATCCTCGCTTGAAGGGGCCCAAATGGGAAGTGCCGGTTTCGGCTGAATTGATTGACCCCACCGGCGCGGGTCAAGGCTTTCAAATCAATGCCGGTATCCGCATCCAGGGTGGGGCGGGCCGCTGGGAATTTATGCCCAAACATTCCTTCCGGCTCCTTTTTAGAGATGAGTATGGTGCATCGAAACTTAAATACCCTCTTTTTGCCGACTCGCCGGTGAAGGAGTTCGATACCCTCATCCTGCGGGCCGGCTCGGACCGCAGCTATGCCGGGCACCCGGATACCGGCGACCAACGGCGCACAACCTATACCGAGGACGAGTGGCTGCGTGACTCCCAGGCGGCGATCGCCGGCATCGGTTCGCATGGTCTATTTGTTCATCTCTATCTCAATGGTTTGTATTGGGGCCTGTACAATGTGATTGAAAGGCCGGATGAGTCCTTCATGTCGTCCTATTTTGGCGGCGACAAGGAGGATTGGTATGTGGTCAACCACAGCGGTACTATCAGTGGTTCGAGCGACCGGTTTAAGGATTTGCTGGCATTGGTTGAGAGCGGCGGTTTGAACCGGCCCGAAAAATATGCGCTGATCAAAACCTATCTCGACGTGAGCGAATTTTGCGATTACCTCATTTTGGAATGGTATGCGGGCAATACCGATTGGCCCCAGAATAATTGGTTCGCTTCAGTCCAGAATCCCTCCGGCAAGGTTAGATATTTTACCTGGGATGGGGAATTAACCTGGGTTGAAGGGGCTAAACTGCATTTGGGCCAAACCAATGCGGTTGGCTTAACCAATACCATCAAGCCGCTGTTTGAAGCCTTAATTCAAAATCCTGATTTCAAAATGGAGCTGGCCGACCGGTTGTACAAACAGCTCTTTAACAACGGAGCGCTGACCGACGCCAAGGCCGAGGCTCGCTGGCGCAGTCTGAATAATTTGATCGAGCCGGCTATGGTGGCCGAATCGGCCCGCTGGGGCGATGCCCGCTACGAGCCGCCAATTACACTGGATGACTGGCGCAAAGGTCGTGATCTGGTGCTGGGGCAGATGCAGGGCAACGGCGCTAACCTCATTGCCCAGGCGCGCCGCTTGGGTTATTATCCTGAGTTTGACCCGCCGGCATTTAATCAGCAGGGCGGACTGATTGAAAACGGCTTTGCCGTCACGCTGACTGCTCCCAGCGTGGCCGGAGAAGATGAACAGCCGCTAATCTACTACACCACCGATGGCTCCGACCCGCGCCAGGTGGCGACGGGGGTAGTTGCTCCCCAGGCGGTAGCTTATGGGAAACCGCTGGTGCTCAGCGCGACCACCCAGATCAAAGCCCGCTCTTTTAGCTCCGGCAATTGGAGCGCCTTGAATGAAGCCACGTTTAAGGTGGTCGAGCAGAAAAGCAAGGTGGCGATTACGGAGCTCATGTACAACCCGCTTGATGGCAATAATTACGAATTTATCGAGTTGAAGAATATTGGCGACGGCGAGTTGAATCTGGCCGGCATGTATTTTGACGAAGGGATCAGCTTCACTTTCCCGCCTGGACAGGCTCCCCTGGCTCCCGGCGGCAGGCTGGTGTTGGCCCACAATATGGCGGCCTTTGCCGAACGCTACCCCGGTGTGGCAATTGGCGGGGTGTTCGCCGGTAAGTTATCGAACCAGGGCGAAAAAATTACTTTGCGGGATGTGGCGGGGCAGGTATTGGTCTCGCTTAGCTACGACGATGAGAACGGCTGGCCGCTCAGCCCCGATGGCCGGGGTGACTCGCTGGTCATCGTTGACCCTGCGGGTGACCCGGATAATCCCCAAAACTGGCGAGCCAGTACCTATCTCTACGGCACGCCGGGGACGGATGAACCTAAATTATGATACCGCCCATTCGAGTCAGGCGTTCTGATCGCTTTGAACTTAAATATTTGCTCAACCGGGCTCAATATCAGGCCATGGTGGCCGAGGTAAAGGAGTACCTGCCGTTTGATCGCCAGGCCGGTGAGCAAGGACACTACCTGCTGTCCAGTCTGTATTATGATACGTTTGATTATCGGGCTTATTGGGACAAGCTGGAAGGCCATCGCTTTCGGCGCAAAGTCCGGCTGCGCGTTTATGGTGAGCAGCAAGTTACGCCCGATACCCTCTGCTTTGTTGAAATCAAGCAGCGGATTAACAAAACTGTCCAGAAGAAACGGGTCAAGCTGCCCTATGCGGTGGCGGTGGAATTGTGTGAAAAGGGCGAGCCGGTCGAGGGGGCGTCTGCCGCCGACCAGGCGGTGATCGAGGAAATTCTCTACTTGTATCATACCCTGCAATTACAACCGGCCTGCATTGTCAGTTATGACCGGCTGGCGTTTGAGGGCAGCGATTATGAGCCGGGGCTGCGGGTCACTTTTGATACCCAACTCAAATGCCGGGTGCACGATCTGTCGCTGTTGTCACAGGGTTATGCGGACAACCAATACTTTCTGCCGCCGCCGCAGTGTATTTTTGAAGTGAAGGTGAACTATCGCACGCCCTATTGGCTAACCGAACTGATTGCGAAGCATGGTTGTCCCTTTCGGCGGATTAGCAAATATTGTACCGCTTTGGAGCATGCCAAGTTCCAGCGGAGCCGTCAACAAATTTTCTATTGAGAAGAGAGAGCATTTATCATGGATTTTCAGACGTTCCTGTCGAGCTTACAACAGGATGCTACCGATGTTTTTAGCGTCGCCGACGTGGTGTTGGTGACGGTACTGAGCTTTCTGTTGTCGTTGGTTATTGCCCGGGTGTATCAGCTAACTTATAAAGGGGTGTCGTACACCCAATCGTATGTCCATACCCTGATTATGATGACCATGATTGTGGCCATCATCATGTTGATTATTGGCTCGAATATCGCCCGCGCCTTCACCCTGGTAGGCGCATTGTCGATTGTGCGCTTCCGTAATGCAGTCAAAGATACGCGGGATGTAGGCTACATCTTTTTTGCCATGGCCATTGGCATGGCCTGCGGCACCCGCTTCTTTCTGCTGGCCGTGCTGGCGACCTTTATTATTTCCTTTATTTTGTGGGGCATGTTTACCCTCAATTTATTTGCCAAAGAAACGCGAGAACAAATTCTCAAAATCCGGCTGCCGGCTGATATTCGCTACGAAACGCTCTTTGAGCGGGTCTTTAATCGCTACCTCAACCGGTTCAGCCTGATCGCCGTGGAGACGGTCCAGGCCGGCACGCTGACCGAATTGGTTTACGGCGTGGAGTTGAAGAAACAAGCGGAGACCCAGGCTTTTATGACCGAGCTGCGCCAGTTGAATGATAATAACAAGGTGGCCTTGATTACAGGGTATAACGAGATTGATTTGTAAACCACTGATTTAACCTGCTTTTAACCATCCCCACCTAAAATAAAGGGCATTCCCTAAATTCGTGAGAAGAGGTTGTTTTAACAAGGAATGCCTATGTCTAAAAAGATTTTACTTTTGCTTTTGTTTAGCCTGTTGCCCACCCTTACTTTTACCCTCACCGGCTCTGCTATGGCCCAAAGCCCCAACCCCAAGCCCCTCAACTTTGCCGATTACGAACTCAAGCTAACCGACTATACCCTACCCAACGGCCTGCGGGTCATCCTGGCCGAAGACCACTCCGCCCCGGTCGTGGCCGTGGATACCTGGTATCGGGTGGGTGGGGCCAACGATCCTGAAGGCCGCTCCGGTTTTGCTCACCTCTATGAGCATATGATGTTCGAAGGCTCGGCCAATGTGCCCAACGGCCAGTGGGACGTGCTGCTGGAATCAATCGGAGCCAACCATAACGCCTACACCGCCAACGACAAAACCGCTTTCTGGGAAGTCGCCCCTTCCAACCAACTGCCGCGCGTTTTGTGGATGGAAAGTGACCGTATGGCCTCCCTGAATGTCACCAAGCAGGCTTTTGAAAACCAGCGCAAGGTGGTCATCGAAGAGTTCAACCAACGGGTCGCCAACCGGCCCTATGGCCTGGCCAACCGCCGCCTCTTCACCCAACCAATGCAGGGCTACGTGCCCTACGAGCGCTCGGTCATCGGCAGCGTGGAAGATTTGAATGCCGCCACTCTTGAAGAAGTGAAAGATTTCCACGACACCTATTACAAGCCCAACAACGCCACCCTGGTCATCGTCGGGGATATTGACGTGGCTCAAACCCAGAAGCTGGTGCAAGCCTACTACGGCGATATTCCCGCCGGGCCGGAAGTGCCCCCTATTCTCAAACGCTATCCGCTGCCCCAAGAATTTCCCGTGCTGCGCACCGATACCGCCACCGGCTGCAAAATCGGCAGCGAGGAAACCCTGATTGATCCCCAGGTGGAAGTGCCGCGTTGGGCCGCCACCCTGGTCGGTCCGGTCCGGGGCAACCCCGACTTCTACGCCCTCAAATTGCTCACCGACATCCTGGCCGGCGGCAACAGCAGCCGCTTTGAGCAAAACATTGTTCAGCAGGGGAAGGCCGCCAGCGCCTATGTTGGTCTGAGCGACTACCTGGGGGCCAGCATTCTCTATGCTATCGCCCAACCCAACAGCGGCGACCCGGTCGAGAAAATGCCGGAATTGGTCCGAGCCGAGTTTGCGAAGGTTATCAGCGACGGCGTCACTCAAGCTGAGTTGGACCGGGTCAAAAAGCAGGAACTGGTCAACGCCATCACCTCCTTCCGCGAGTCGGCCCTCAACTCCGCCGAGTGGCTGCAAGATGCCGTGCTGACTTTTGGCGACCCTAAGCGCATGACCGACGAAGTGGCTCGCTACCAGGCCGTCACCCTGGCCGACATTCAGCGGGCGGCTCAAACCTATCTGTGCGATAAGCCGCTGAATATCCAACTGACCTTGAAAGAAGGCCAGGAGGTACTGAGCAAAGATCCCGGTCCGCTAGTCAAGTCCGTTGAGCCTGCCCTGAGCGGCGGCGAAGGGGTGAAACCGACGGCTGAACCTGCCTCTAAAGTTCTGGATATTGAATTGACCAAGGACGTTCTGGCCAGCCTGCCCCAAGGCGTCATCAGCCGCACCGCTGTGCCCGCCGCCCTGCCGGTCTCGAAAAGTACCTTTCCGCCTTTCAAGCAATTTAAATTGGATAACGGTCTGAATGTCATCTTTGTGCCCCAGACCGAAGTGCCCAAGCTCCGGCTGGAACTGGCCGTGGGCGGCTCCAATGCCGCTGTTCCGGCGGACCAGCAGGGCGTGGCCGATTTGATGGCCGACCTGCTGACCAAAGGCACCAAAACCCGCTCTGCCGCCGAAATTGCCGAAACTATTGAGGCGGCCGGTGGTTCGGTCGGCTCAAACGCGGCTCTGGAGTGGACTTCCCTCTCGGTGGACGCGCTGGCCAGCGACGCCACCCTGGCTTTTGACCTGCTCAACGATATGGCCCGCAACGCCGCCTTCCTGGAAAAAGAGTTTGAGGTTGATAAAACCCAAACCCTGACCTATTTGCAGCAGGATGCGGTCAACTCGACCAGCATGGCCAACCGCCAGTTTGGGCGGCTTGCTTACGGCGGGCATCCTTATGGTTTCATCACCAGCCCGGAAACGGTGGGCAAACTGACCCGCGCCGACCTGGTCGAATTTCACCAGACCTACTTCAAGCCCAACAACGCCCTCCTGGTCATTGTCGGCGATCTTACAGCGGAAGAGGCTCAGGCTCAGGCCGAGCGGGTTTTTGGCGATTGGGCCTCGGCTGAGGCGCCGGATTTTCTCCAATATCCTGAAGCCAAATTAGGCGACACCTCGCTCATCTATCTGGTAGACCGGCCCACCTCCGAACAGGCGACCGTTCAAGTCGGTAACCGGGCCATCAACGCCCGCAACCCCGATCGCTACGCCCTGGAGGTGGTCAATACTGTGCTGGGCGGCGGCTCCTCTTCGCGTCTCTACACCAACCTGCGCGAGGACAAAGGCTATACCTACGGCGTCTACAGCCGTTTTGGCCGGCCCAACGACGTCAGCACCTTCCGCGTGGTCGGCGATGTGAGCCAGGATCACGCCGGTGAGGCCGTGCAGGAAATCCTGAAAGAGCTGAAGCGCATCCGCACCGAACCCATCTCGGACAAGGAGTTAACTGAAGCCAAGAACCAACTCATCGGCAACTTTGCCCT
>CAZRYD010000176.1:0-13568 GCA_964604225.1 uncultured Caldilineaceae bacterium | reverse complement strand
ACCGCACGGCCATCGTTATCGCTCACCGCCTGTCCACGATCAAAAATGCCGACCGCATCATCGTCATGGATCATGGCCGCATTGTCGAAGAGGGCAATCACGCGGCCCTGCTGGCTCAGGGCGGTCATTATGCGGAATTGTATAACACCTATTTCCGGCACCAATCATTGGATTACAAGATTCCTGGTCTTGGGGAATATCCAGAGCTAGAATAGGCGTGATTTTTCGCTTCTTCGGCCCCTCCACCTTGCTGACGATCACCCGGCTAATTAAGGTTCGGACGGTCCGGCGCTTTTCCTCCAGGATAGCCCACTTAAGCTGGGCTATTTCATCGCCCGGAAACTTTTCAGTGAATCGCCACGCCTCCAACTCGGTAACCAGAGCCTGGCGCTCCTCCGGAGTCAGTATTTCAGGGTTCACATCAAGAGTTTTGATGCCCTCTCCAATTTCAGAAAGATATTGGGCGGCCCATTCGCTGAGGGCCTGGATCTGCGCACGAGCAGCCATAGTGGCCTGAGTTTCATCCAATTCCTTTTGTAGCCCCAATTCCTGAATTTGGAGTGCAGCAAGTTGCACATTCATATCATACTCGGTAATATTGCTCTTGCGAGCCTGGGTAATGACCCATTGACGTTCCATAACCAATTCGTCGGCCTGCTTTTGCAGGCGCTCTGCTTCGGCCTCGAGATCGCCTTGCTCAGCCTCCAGCACGGCCAGCCGCTGGACAATCGCCTCACGCAAAATATCCGGCCGATCACAGATCTCTTTGACAAAGTTCCAGACGTAGTCATCAACCTTTTTAGAACCAATCTCGGTCACACAACCAGGGGGCATTGTCTCGGGCTTGTTGCCATTGCGAGGGCATCTGTATACCCCCGACGCGCCATCGTACCCACGGGCTCTACTGGTGTGAACAGATGCAGATTGGCATTTCCAACCGCACACACAATAGACCAGCCCAAGACACAAATAATCTCGTTTGACATTACGTGGCAGATAACGATTGCCGGCGCGAACCTCTTGTGCTTTTTCCCAGGTGGCCATCGAGATGATCGGCGGGCAGGGAATGTAAAATATCTCGCCATCCAAAACGGTGGGCATCAGGCCAGTAGCATAAGCCTCAGTGGTCAGTATCGTCTGGATCGTCGGCTTGGCCCAGAGTTGGCCCCGGCGCGCCGGGGTGCCCCTGGCATTGAGCCGCCGCCGAATCTGCATATTGTTCTCGCCGGAAATATACCATTCATAAATTTGGCGAATGACAGCGGCCTCTTTTTCCTCAACCTCCAGCCGGCGCTCAACTTTTTTGTACCCATACTTAACTTGATTCCCTCCGGGCACCTCGCCCCGCTCGAGATGCGCCCGCCGGCCCATTAGCATCCGCTCACGAATGTTGTCAACCTCAATCTTCCCCATCGCAGCCTTGATACCCAACATCTTACGGTCGAAGGTTTCCTTGACCAGTTCTATATCCAGGCGCTTGCCCATCTCGTCTAAAATCTCAGATAGCGGCATCGCCGCATACATCCCCCGGTAGAGCCGATCTTCTTTCCAGGCAATGATCAGATCAAATTCACCGGCCTCAGCGGCTTTGAGCATGGCCACATATTGCGGGCGGTCTTTGCGCTGGCCGGAGGGTTGCACCAGTTTACCCCTGGAGCGATATTTCTCTTTATCCACATAGCGACCCACAATAGTATAACCGCGTTCGTGGCAATAGGCTTCGCAGTCGGCGAGCTGGACCTCGATAGAGACCCGGTCTTCGGCAGCTTGGCGCTCAGAAGAGACTCGGACGTAAATAGCGGCTCGTTTGAGATAGCTCACAATTCAATCTCCTGATCGCTTTACCATCGCCCCGGCAGCCTCGGTGATAAGCCTTTCCAACTCGCCGGCGACAATCGCCCCGTGCTTTTCATACCACTCCCCCAGCAGCGGCCGGAGCTGGGCAGCCAGGAAGAACAGCGCGCCGTTTTGGTGGGCGGTTTCGATGTTGCCGGCCAGGGTCCGCACAGCAGTGCTATTGCCGGCCTTTGGAGTCGTGTCGGCGAGTGGATTCATTGATCTCTCCTCTCTTCAAGTGGCCAGCCCGTATGAGGCGGCCTGATAATAACCACGCTCCCGCGCTCACTCAGCGTGCCCATGGTTTTGGTTGGAATCAGCCGACCCCACTGGCCAGTGCGCAGCAACAGTCCAGTCAACCGGTCGCCGTCTTTGGCGGTGATCAGATAGTAACGGCGGTCAGCAAAGTTCAAGATCACGTCGCCGACATTCTTGGGCTGAACCGGCAGTGGTGACAAGTAAAAAGGCATCATATGCCGGCTTCCTGATCGGCCAATACTACGCGGCCATCAACAATTTTGAATTTTCCGGCTTCCAGGCCCTCCAGAACAGCCTGGACAATGAGTTTCGGTAAGGTGGCATAAGTGCTGCGCTGGCATTGCTCCAGCGACTCGAAATCGTTGCCGGAGACAACGATACCTTTGAACTCGCCGCCCTTTTTGACTCCAATTGGAGTCAAATCTGCGTCTATATTCTGGGCGCTGCTGAGCTTTCCCTGTAGGGCTGTATACTCGCTCTCGGTCAACTCGGCCCAAGCCTCGGCGAGCGCGCGCTCTAGATCTGCCGGCGTCGCCGCGGCGCTGGCTGCATCAAGCCAGGCAGTTATTAGTTTGTGCCTCATAACAAATATCCTCCTCCGATGCCTCACGGCTAGGCAGATGTCTCCAATTGGAGACATCTGCCTTAGCAACCAACAGGATGTAGATCTCTCCCTTACATGACGGTGACCAGTGACCAGTGACTAAAAAACGCTGTGTCACTGGCGATTCTGAGACCGAGTCACTGGTCACCGTCATCCGATCCGGCCATTGTCTCTGAGAATTTGCGTAATTTCGGTGACCTTGATCTGATTCTTGTAGCCATAGATTTTACGACACACGGCCGTCGGAGTGGAATATTCGCCGCTGTCGAACAGGGTCAATACCCGCTCCTGCAGGCCATCATCTCCGACTATTTCGGCCGCTGGCGCGGGTGGTGGTACGCTCGCCGGACGCAATAGCGAGCGCACCTCGCGCTTGTCAACGTAGGGCGTCTGGACCACGGTAGGCTGTTGTTTGGGCAGCTCGATCACCGCCCGGCCCGGCGGGAAGCTGGTGGCTTCGATGGCATCCATCAGCAGCCGGGCCTGGTACTTATCGTTGGCGTGGAGCTGCACCTTACTGCTGAATTGCTGGCGGTGGTCACTATCAATCGTGGTGCCCTTGGCCGAGGTGAGGCATAGAATCTGGTAGATCCCAAACTTGCGCAGCTCCCAGGCTTGCCGCTTCAATTCACCGGCGATTTCCTTATCATTGGTCAGCAGGGCCGAGGCCTCGTCGACGGCGACGATCACCGGCGGAAGATACTGATCAGCCAGGCGATTATACTCGGCCAGGTCATCAGCATCATAACGAGCGAACAGGCCGGACCGGTATCGGGTGGCCTCGTCGTAGACCTCGCGCAGGGCGCTCAGGACCTCTCCCGGCTGCCGCAGGAGTGGATAGCGCAGCCGGTCGCATTGCTTGAAAGCAGCCAGCCCGTGCTCCTGCTGATCAATCAAAACAAACTCAACCGGGTCCGCACACGTGGCGAGCTGGGTCAGAATCGAGGAAGCAAAAACCGATTTCCCCCAGCCGCTGGAAGCGGCGACAATCGTGTGAAAAAGATCGTGGAGCGAGATGGTCACCCGCTCCAGTTGGCCAGATTCGTTGATCCGGACGCCGAGCACCAGGTTATTCATATCGCTGCGTAGACCTGCCGGCAGCAGATCGACGAGGCGGACCAACGCGGGTAATTCAATCTGGCCAGGCATCAGGGCCGGCCTACCGGCCAGCTCCGTCGGCGCTTCACGTTTGCTGCTGCCATGCAGTGCATTATAGACCGCCCAACGCCGGACTTCCTCGGCCGTCGGTTCCGTCTCGATTCCGTTCACCCGGCCCGCGGCCAGATGCAGCGGCCGCGTTATGGCCTTGCTTGCCAACTCGGTGAGATAAACCTGATCCCCGGCCCTGGCCACCGTAATGACCATATTAGCTTCGCGACCGGCCTTCTTGTTTTCGATTCGCTGAGCGTCGGTTAGCAAGGCCTGTTGATTAGCCTGCTCGTTATAAATCTTGATTCGGCTCTGAGTGTGTTTGACCGCTACGATCAGCGCCAGAATCAATCGGACGATAATGTAGGCCACAACCGACCACAGTGCTACCCGGACTGCTAGAACTATTTGTTCAGGCACCAACCAGTGGATGTAAAGAGCTGCCAGGCCGGTGAGTACCAAAGAGATCACTATTTGGCCTATCCGTCGTTGGTCACCTGCCGGCGTGTTAAATTCCGGCGGCATATTGATCCCGACAGCCGCCCCATTGTCCATTTGTGTCTTATTAGCCATATCCGTATACCTCCACCAGCCTGAGCTGCCGATAGACCACCTTCCCGATCAACTGCAGCTTCGCCTGGCCCCAATCCCAAATCCAGTACCTGATTGTTCTACCCCAGAATCGAAATACACTTACCCAGATCGCTGCGAGAATCGACGCGACTAACACCCATTCCCGTTTCACCGACCACGAAACCAGCGGGTACGCCGCCGCGACGCTCGCTCCGGAGCGCGGCTCGACCATCAGCAGGACAAACTCAATTTGTTGCCGTAGTGACCTGCGCCGCCGGCGCGCCCTTTTAGTGTTCATTGACGTAGCTGCCTTACTCCAACTCGATCACGCGAGCGCTCTCGATGTACCGGACAGCCATTGCCGGGCTATTCCATCCAAATATGTCCATCAACTCCTTGACATCTTTTCGCCTGGCCCAATATGTCGCGGCATAATGCCGGCAATCGTGCGCGCTGAGGCCCTGGATCCCGGCAGCCTGCCCCAAAACGCGAACCCGGTCGGTGATACACTGCTCGGCCATCCCGGCGTCGTGCAGGCGGCCGTCTCTCCGGCTGCCCCGGAGCAGCAGTCCGACGGCGAGGGCATCATACTCGAAATAAGCCTGCGCAGCTCGCAGAGTATCAGGTGTCAACTTGTGGGTCTGCTGCTTATCCACCTTGGGCCGGTAGAATCGCAGCTCGCCAGCGGTCAGATCAAAGTCGCTGACCTGGAGAATGGCCACCTCCCCGCAGCGCAGCCCGTGATCGAGCAGCAGGCACATCAGCAGGGCATCACGACGCCCCTGTGGCGTGTCAGGTTGGGTTTTTAGGGTCCTGGCCTGCTCGCGGGTAATAGAAACCGCCTGTGCCTTTTTGTGGCCCGTTCTGATGGGCGTGTTGGCTGCCTGGCGCATTTCATCCACGTGGATCCCGGCTTTGCGGCTGAAGCCGCTCACTGAGCGAATCAGAGCGTAACTCTCGGCGCTCAGGAAGCCGGCCCGGGCGGCGACCCTGGCATAGGTCTTGACCGTGGAGAGGCGGACATTGACGCTGCCTACACTGTAGCCAGCGGCGAGCATCCACTCGATCCAACCTTCTACCAGCCCCCAGGTGATCCCGGTCCACGCCGCTGGCTCGCTGGCCAGGCTGCCCGCAGGTGTGGCGCTCAGCGTGTTCAAGTAGAACGTAAATAGAGCCAGGTCAGCGTCGTGCCGGCGCAGTGTGTTGAGGGCTTTGCCCCTTTTGAATGTGTCCAGGACCTTAGCCCGGGCAATGTCGTCGGCGATCTCGCCGGCCGTGGCCACGCGGCCAAGAAAGATATTTTGAGTCACTAATGTGGGTTCAGTCATGATCCCTCCAAATATACCCTGTGATTTGTCTTATAAATCACAGGGTATAACCAGGGTAATCTATAGAACTATTGTTCTCGATTTCACCGGACAGAATCGGTGGAATCCTACCGCTAGTCGTTTCGTCGTAAAAGCCACCATTGACCAGAATTGATAAACAGCGGGGGCACAAGAATCGCCCATCTCAGTCCACCATCTTTCCCGGCGCGCCGTTCACCCGGGCCGGCCCGTTATTGACCGACTTGACGATGCTGGCCAGATCCTCACGGTCGCTATCGCGAGCGGCGGTGATCAGCCGTTCGGCCAGGCCGGTCCGGTCATTGGAGTCGTTGACGTGGCCCTGATGATCACTGCCATTGGGTTCGAGTGACGATTCAGCCACCAATTGTGACCTCGCTTTCCCATTGAGCGCAGTCAAATCCCGTTTGACGGTCGAGGCGCTCACTCCGAGCTCGCTAGCGATGGCAGGTGCGCTCATTCCTTCGCGGGCCAAGATCAAAACCTGCTCACGGCGCTGCTCAATCTTGGCGAATCGAGCAGCGTTCAATTCCTCGATTCGGGGCACCATTTGCTTGTGTTGCCCGGCTTTCAGTTCAATTTTGACCTGTTCAAGTTTGGCGGCGGCCTGTTTAATCTGGTTGTTAATGCGGTCCACCTCGGCTTGTCTGGCCTCAATCTCGCTCTCTTTCGTGGTCAGGGCCTCGGCCAGGCTGCACCGGGTTTGGTCTATCTGCGCGGCAAGTTCGGCCAGTGTGGCCACGTGCCCCCGCCGGGCAATGGCCCGGCCGATCACCCGTTTGACCAGGTGAGTCACCAGGGCCACCGAGAGGGGAAAGAGCGACGTAGCGAAAATGGCTATGATGACCTGAAGCGTGTCAATCCGGGCCACCCACCAGGCGGCGGTGGCGTGGCCCACATTGGCGACGATCCCCAGGATCGTGAACAGCAGGACCATAATCCAGGCGAAGCGGTCGTCTTCGCCCTGGAGCTTGGCATTGAACACAGATACGGCGGCGGCCACCTCGGCCAGGTCGAACAGGAGCGGGAAGAAGATACCCAGCCAGGCGGCGAATAAACCGATGCTGATGAACAGGTCATATAGGGCGGTGTAGCCCAGCACGCCGGCGGCCAGAATGACCAGGCCGGCGGCGATGGTTGCGACTGTACTCGTCAGGTTGATCGCTCTCTCGTTTACGGTAGTCATGTCATTCTCCCCTGGAGATGTTTTCAATTGGAGACACCCGCCCAGCCTGCTTATCAGATATCGCCAGACCGACCAGCTCGTCGAACCAAGGCGACAGGCCGGTCTCCTCCAGGCGCTGCGCCTCGGTCACGAATTCAGCGCTGTCGATTCGGCCGGCGGCTTGCCAGCGGTGGAGAGCTGAGCGGAAGTCAATCAAGGCAGCGATGGTTGCGCTCGTTTGTAACGACCAAAACTGAGTGATGTTTGCAGGTGGCCTGGTGACGTTGAAAGCGACCACAAAAGCGCGCTCATCGTCGGCGGTGGGCTTTTTGTTATTTCTACTCATCCCGCACCTCTCCCTCAATAAGACTCTCAAACTCGGCCAAGACTTCCTGCCTGAATACTTGCCAATAAGCGCGGTCATCCTTGTTTCGTTGAGCCTCATCGATCAGTTGGGACAAGGCATCAAGTGCGGCCCGCAGGCTAATCTTCTGAGGACCTCTGGCCCGGCGAGGCTTTGTACTACATTGTATACAGCGCTGAACCTGAGCGAGAGCCACACAGACGTAAGCTAAGATTTTCCCCTGCCTGGTTCCTTCCAGGGTTTCATAGGCAAGGCCGTGTAGCAATTCCATGGCCGCGTCAACCTTTTCGATGTCAAAGGCGCTCAGGACCGGCGCACCGGTCAGAATGAGGCTGGCGGCATTTTGGCCGATAACCAGGGCCTCGGCCAAGGTCATTGTAACGGGCGCTGCTGGGGCCTCCTGCTTGCGTGGAGGCAGTGCACCAACAGGACTATAAGAGTCGTCGCCTTTGTAGTTATTCAATTCTTTGAGGGCCGCCGCTTCTCCACGAGTGCCGATCAGGAAGATAGAAAAGGCCAGCGCGTCTTGACAGATGTAGTCCAAAAGATACTGGTAAAGCCGCTCTGGTAATGTGAGAGTGATCTGGCGGGTGCTCATCGGCCCACCTCCAGCTCCGCGCCTGCTTCGGCCGGAAATGCTTCGGTTTCTGCCAGCATCAGGCCGAGTATGGCGGCGGCGTGTTCTAGGTCGCTCCGGTCGAACGTTTGCGGCAGGGGATTGCCGCTTAACAAGCAAAAGACGGCCTGGCGGCCGGTGACCAGGGCAGCCTGGCGGGGAGTCATTTTGGCACAATTTTGTGCCTTTTTTGGCTCATCTGAGCCGATGTGTGGTAAACTTAAACTGGTGTTAGACATTGGTTAACCTCCGGTGTCTAATGCTACGGGGCACGTGCTGTTCACGCAGCGGCGGCCCCAAACTTATTTTAAGCCCACAAGCCGCGTGGGCGACCATTTTTTATTTTGGAGCTTTCTCACTTGTGGAAACGATTTGAAGTGCCACAGCTTGGGTACGACGCTGGACCTCCCGCTTGAGAATATCCCGCATTACAGAGCTTACGCTGCGGTCATCCTCTTTGGCCCACGTTTCAAGTTGGGCCTTTAGGTTAGCAGTACCTATAAAACAAATAGTAACTTGCTCTACTTTCTGCATCTTTACCGCCTTCCGTTTACTTTACTAACCATTGGTTACTTCACAAACCAGTATAGCATAGAAATAATTAACTGTCAATAGCCACCATTGAATTTTCAGCCCTACCTATTTCTGAGTACAATGGAGCTATGAACGGTGAACTAAGTATCTGGCTCCTCAAAAAAATAGAGTTGAGTGGACTGCACTATAGAGAATTAGCCAGACGAGCGGGAGTTTCTCATACACTCATCTCCAGGGTGTTGTCTGGTAATATGAAAGCCAGTCCTGAATTTTGTATTAAAATCGCCGCTGCCCTCGGCGAACCGCCCGAAAAGCTACTTAGGCTCGCCGGCCTCATTCCCCCATCTTCTGATCCCAATGCCCTCGAACAGACCCTCGAAGACCTGATAGATATCGTCGAACATATGTCCCCTGAGAATCAGCAAGATATTCTAGATTACGCCCGTTACCGTTTCTGGCAGCAGGAAAGGAAGAAAGGGCAGGATTAGTCTATACACCCCGATTGTGCTGGGGTGTTATTTATTTCTAACCGTTTTCTAATGGGATTCACACTATCTTCTGAGGGTAAAGTGATAGGGTAAAGGGTGGGGTAGCGTCGGTCTTCATCACAAAGGAGTAAACCATGAAGCAAGGGTGTTTAAAAGGATGCTTCTCGTTAGGTATCTATGTCTTTCTGGGTTTATTGATCCTCGCTGCCGTGATAACCGGCCTGGGCTTTTACGGGGTGCCTCTCGCCGTAATTGGAGCCACACTTGCCTTCTTTAGCCCCAACTACCGTGGATGGTTGACCGGCCAGACAGGTCACAAAAAACGGTTGGCCCGACTACCTGGACTAAATGGGAAGTCGGCCAAGGCGTTGGCGATAGCGACCCTAGCTTACCTGTTGCCTCTGTCATTGTTAGGGTTAGCTTCCCTGGGGCGCATCTTTGAAAAAGTAGGGACAACCCTAACAGCCGCGGTGATTGGGTTGATCGGCATCGGCTTATTGTATGGGTGGTTTATCAAGGGATGGCGGCTGCCGGCAGAAGAACCTCACATAACAAGCCGGTTTCCGGTCCGGGCGATTATTAACGATGTGAAAGGGAGTGGAGCAGCCAGGAATTGGTTGATGGCCGCATTGGCACTTCCAATTTTGTGGTTGGGGGGAATATTCGGCCTGGCTACCTTCAATCAGCCGTTGCGTGAAGTGGGTCTACTGCCCACCTTTACCCCTCGACCCACCAGCACCCCAACTGCAACGCCCCTGCCTCCCACCTCTACTCCATTACCTACCTCAACACCCCTACCCCCTACCTCCACTCCATTACTTACCTCGACACCGCTACCCCCCACATCTACCCTTACCCCTACGAACACTCCACCAGTTACAGCCAATCCCCCTCCCACTCTCACGCCAACAGTCAAAACTAACGAAGAGGTGCTGGCGGATCTCCCACCAAAGGTGCAAACCTACGCCACGCAACTCGGAAAGAAAACCCAGACAATGGGGCAGGCACTCGGTATGATTGGCCAACTGGCCCAACAACCTGATTTTGGCAACGATAATTGGAAGCTCCAACTAGCGGCGCAAATTGTAATAGTACGACTAGCCCATCAAGAACTAACCGAAATGGACGTTCCTCCGGCAATGGCAGAAATCCACGCCGCCACCCTGGACGCCACCGGCGACTGCAACATGGCAATGGATTACCTCGTGAGCGGTCTGGATAACGTCAATACTGCCGACATCACAACCGCCTCTAACCTCATGACCCAGTGTGGTAGAAAAATAAGTATACCCGGTGAGATGTTCCAGACCTACCTGGACAATCTAGGCCAAACTTCGTCCAAACCCCAAATTAATAATGGCGAACCGATAGTGGTGGTTGGTGATAGCGCGGTTAACCTTCGCAGTGGCCCTGGCACTGATTTCGACAAAGCCGGTACGCTCCAGGCTGGCCAGAGCCTTCCACTCATCGGCCGTAATTTCGATTCGTCCTGGTGGCAAGTTCAAGCCTCTACCGGTCCCGCCTGGGTCGCCGCCAGCGTCGTCACAGCTTTGAATGTTCCGGCTGATCTTCCTGTTGCTGAGGCTCCTTCAGCCCCAGATCGTACCCTTGCTACCACTGCGCCACCTCCCGCTCCAGCTCAAACCGTCTGTGACTGCTCCGGTGATCACTACAATTGTGGCGATTTTAGTTCACACGCAGCGGCGCAGTCGTGCTTTGATTACTGCATGTCAGTAGGTGCCGGAGACATCCACAATCTTGATGGCGACGCCGATGGTGAGTTTTGTGAGTGAGACCCTTATGACCAAGCACAGCCGAAAAACCCAAAGTGATAAACTTTTTAACGAGTTGACATCTCTTGTTCGGCGGCTTATCAGAACAGAGTTCGGTTTTGGGTTGATTGCTATAGGCATTGGGGCATTCCTACTTTGGCAATTTGGTTGGAACTGGCCTGGACTGATATTTCTCGTTCTAGGTGTTGGCGTCTGGATATATTTGTTGATTAAGACCATCTGAGACCGTCGCAGATATTACCATTCAGCTACTGGATCGCCTCAAAGACGCAGAAGATCGGGCTAATCTCTATCAAAATGCCCTGATCATAGCTCTAACTATTCTCCAGGAAAACAACCTCGGCGAAGAATATAATAAACGGATATGGAAACAACGGCAGCAACTTATGAAACGCCCCCGGCGCCAATGACAGCGTCGTCACAGTTTTCCACCAAGGTTAAGTTGGGTTTTAATGCACGAAGCCCAGGCTGGCACCCAGCCGCATTTGGGAGACAAATACTGAGGTCGAGTGCAGGGGGCGGGCGGCCCTGGATCGGTACGATGCTCACCCTTCCAGGTCAGGTGATAGACAATTCCGGGAACAGAACGGATATTCTAAGAGGGGGATTTAGGCAAGAGACAGAAAACGCGAATTTGAGCGGTTAACTGGCATAATAATGATGTAAAGTTATAAGAGTTGGAATCCAGAACAGATGTACGGAGAATCGAAAATGAGCAGAGGCCGGGTGAGGCCCCGGCGATGGGCTAGACGGCGATTCTGGGGGCGGTAGGTTGGGGGATTCCTGACAGGTGACAAAGCGTCCTCTTTTTTACCTGAAGTTTACTGATTATCATTCCTTAAAGTGATACAATTTATAATAAATGGGTCAACTTCTCCCACTTGTACTCGACTCCAGCAGAATTTGGATGCTGGAATATCTGGTAGCCGACATGACAAAAAAACACGCCGGCCCAACCTGTCATCCCGCCTTCGTTCATACGGTTGATCGGAATGACCTGATTATTGAGGTCAACGATAACTGGCTGCGTTTTGCTCAGGAAAATGAGGCCCCCCACCTGACCCGCCAGGCAGTTGTCGGCCGTTCGCTCTGGATCTTTATCGCCGGCCCCGAAACCCAGCATATCTATCAACTTCTGATGCGGAAAATTCGCCAGGATCAGCAGCGGGTTGTCTTTACTTACCGCTGCGACAGTCCTGTGCTCCGTCGCTATATGCAGATGGAGATCATCCCCGCCGGCCACCAGGCGCTTGAATTTAGAAATTACTTGCTCCGGGAAGAGCGCCGTGATCGCGTTCGGCTCCTGGACCCTACCACCGAACGGAGCGATAAATTGCTTCGTATGTGTAGCTGGTGCAGTCGCGTCCCGTGCGATGAAGCCTGGCTGTCGGTGGAAGAGGCCATCAACTACCTGGGTTTGTTTGGCGCTCCCCACCTGCCCCAGATCACACACGGTATATGCCCCGACTGCGCACCGTACTTTAAGGACCTGGGCTGAAGCCTAAAACAACCCCGGTGGCTGTGGCCAAATTCGACTGATAGAGTCTGAAAAACGGCCAAAACTGTTTAGTAGCTGTTTAGTAGCTGTTCTAATTTTGGCCGCAGAATCGGGCCGGCCCTCCTCCAACTTGACCGGTTATACCCTGTGATTTATTGGCTAAATCGAAGGCTGAAAGGCCAGATAGCTCTTGAGAATGTGTGTTCTCAGCAGAAGATATGGATCTATTGCAAGTGGTGATCAGGCCAAGATTATGGTAACATAAGGACAATGCGTGAGCCGGCCCGTCAGGGCCTTATGAGCCGCTAGGAGTGTCGCACCTCCGGCGGCTTTTTTGTTGGAATCGAGGTGGGTATGGCGATTTCGGATAATGAAAACCAAGCTAACAATCTACGGATCGATTCACAGGGCTTTGTCTACGTCGAGGGGGTCAAAATCTGCCGGGTGCGCGATGGCGTCTTGTTCTTCCTGGATAAGGATAAGCGCCGGATCGCCCGGCGAGGCAGCGACCAGGTGCCGGTGGCGATTGCCGCAATCGTCCAACTTGGAATCTCAAAATAAATGAGGTGGTGGTATCTCCTATTGGAGATACCACCACGATCACAGGAGGAAAACTATTCAGGGGATATAAGTTTTAAATCCCCCTAATTTTTAGGATACTCGTCTGATTTGCCCTTTTGTCTCCAATTTGGAGACAAAATTACTGGCCAGCGCCGGCCGTGAGCTCTGCCTCGAGTTCGGCTAGTAGCTCAGCTTCGATATCGTCCGCAATGCGCTCAAATCCGCATCCCTTCAGCCGCTCATCAACGATCATTGCTGACAGATTCGTAATCATCATGTCAAGATCGCCTTCGCTCTTTGAGGCTATGATGTTATGTATGTCATCCTGATTCTGCCCGTGTGAGCGGCTGATAAGCCGCTCGATTCTCCGTTTAACACTGCTAAAGCTCGCCATCTTCACTCTCCAATTCTTCCAACCTGGCTTCGATTGATCCTATCAGTCGCAAGTTGGGCAGCGCGGCCAGCAAGCTGCGAGCCGCAGCGATTTTATGTTTGGTATCGACCTTCTTTGAATTTAGAATCGCCAGTAGTTCCTGAACTGCCCTGCTGGCCCCACCGGCAGCAATCCGGGCCGCCTCGACCAGGGCGGCCGTTTCAGCCTCGGCCAGGGCGGCCGCAAACTCATCTTCCTTCAACCATCGGCGAATCGTCCGGGTAGTCACGCCGGCGGCCTTGGCTGCGTCGCCGGCTGTGCCGATCAACAGGGCCGCGATTGCTTTGACCTGTTCTGGCCTGAGATTCATTTTTGTGGGGGTGACGTTTTTGGCCATTAAGGGACACAGT
>CAZRYD010000175.1:0-13674 GCA_964604225.1 uncultured Caldilineaceae bacterium | reverse complement strand
TGGGTCGCGAGCGAGACCGCGAAAGATTTCAAGAGGCCGAGCATCTCCGGCTGGTCAAAATCGCCCGGGGTGATGGATTTAACGGCAAAGCTATGCTGCGGACTGTGGTCGCCCAAGTGGGGGCTCAAATGGTCAAGTGGAGAACCAAATTGCAGGGCAAGGGTTCAGTGTCATTGCCGACAGTTGCCTCGATTGACGCCACCAACTTATAGGTTTGCTTAGCTTTTCAATTCAAGAAGAAAGGTAAAAAGGGGGATACCAGCATACGCTACACATCTCGACCAAACATTTTTAGTCTCAAGACCAATTTAGGGGAAAAACTCACCCCATCCAAATACGCCCTTATAATTGGAGTGTTGTTTATTTTGTCGCTTATCTACCTGGCTCAGAACACCAGCCAGCCCCAAGAGCCGCCGGTCAATCACTGGAAATACTACGAGCAGGGGTTCGCCCTGTCCCGCTGAGCATCAGGATGGCTGGTAAGAAGTGTGCCAGGTAGGTTGTGCGTTAGTGCCTCTGTCGCAGCAAATATCCCAACTCAGCCAGCAGCATTCCCGCCAGAATCAACGCCCCGCCGGTCAAGATGCGAGGTGTGATTATTTCCCCCACCCACCAGCCGCCGAGGGCGGCAAAAACCGGCTCAAGGGCGGCAATCAGCGCCACGCGGGTGGGGGAGGCGGTGCGGGTGACCCAAGTTTGGACGCTGGTGCCCAGGCCGATAATTAAAAAGCCGGTGGTAATCACGCCAATCCACAAGGCTGCTGAGGTCACCGGCACGGCCAGCGGCTCAATGAACAGCCAGCAGATGCCGCTCAGCAGGGCGGCGACAAAAACGTGTAAGGCGGCGTAGGCCATTATATTCAGATGCGGCGAGTAGCGGGCCAAGGCAATGATGTAGAGCGCCCAGCCCACGCCGCCCAAAGCCACCCAAAAATCGCCGGGGGCAATGGTCAAACCATCCAACCCAGCCTCAAAAGAAATCAGATACAGGCCAATAAAGGCGAGAATAACGCCAATAACAGCAGGGCGGCTGGGCGTCCGGCGTAATAGCCAGGCCGACAGGATCGGCACGTAGACCAGGTTGGTGCCGGTGAGAAAGCCGGCTTTGCTGGCCGTGGTAAACTGTTGGCCGTAAGCCTGGGTGGCGTAAGAGGCAAAGAGAATAAAGCCGGTCAGCAGGGAGGGCCAAAGATAGGAGCGATTTACCACTTGCCAGTCGCGGCCCACTAATACGGCCAGAGTAACCGCTCCCAGTAACATGCGGATGGTGTTGTAGGCAAAAGGCCCAATCACTTGCAGCGCCTCTTTGGTAAAGATAAAGGTGACGCCCCAGAACATCACCACAATGACAAAGATGATTTCACTGAAAACGGCGTGATGGTCCCGCCAGAAAGTGTTAGGGGTTGAGAGTGCCTTGGGGTATTCCATGGGTTTGCTTCAATCCTTTAATAGACAACTTTGACGATAATCGAGCAGCGAAAGGCTAAAAGGTTAAGCCTTACGTCTTGCGTTTTTGTCTAAAAAAACAAGCCCTCGGCGACCGGTTAATGCGTTACCGATGGTCGAGGGCTTCGTGGCCCCAGCTTATAAACGACCGTAGACGACCGACCGCCGTCTAATCTTTCCCGTCTACTGTCTACCGCCCACTGTTTACTGCAACTTCCTCTGTCAGTAATGCGCGGGCCTGCTCGGCATCGTGCCTGATCTGGGCAACCAGTTCAGCGATGCTATTGAATTTCTTTTCCGGGCGGAGCCGCTCGACAAATTCCAGGGTCAGGCGCTGGCCGTAAATGGTTTGATCGAAATCAAAAATGTAGGTTTCGACAGTGCGCTCCGTCCCCTCAAAACTGGGGCGAACGCCGACGTTGGTGACACTGGGGCGCCGCTGCGAGTCGCCGGGAAGTTGGACAAAGGTGGTGTAGACGCCGTTTGCGGGTAATAATCGTTCGCCAGGAACGGCAAAGTTGGCGGTGGGAAAGCCGATGGTATGCCCCCGCTGCGCCCCCTGCACTATTTCGCTGCTCAGCGAGGGGTAGCGCCCCAAAAACTCGGTCGCCTGGCGCACATCGCCGGCCAGCAACAGTTGCCGAATTTGGGTGCTGCTGACAATTTTATCATTGATCAAAATCGGCGTGAATTCGTGCACGGTATAATTTAGTTCGTGGCCGAGCGCCCTTAATTTTTCCAGGTTTCCTTCGCGATTTTTCCCCAGGGCAAAGTCATGGCCCGCCCACAACTCCACCAAATTCGAGCGCTCGACCAACAACTGCATAAAATCGGCGGCGGTGGTCTGCGAAAATTCCAGGGTGAAGGGGATCAAAATTAGAATGTCAAGCCCTAACTTTTCAAACAGGGCAATGCGCTCTTCGGGCGTGGTCAGATAATCGTTGTTGGGCAGGTGCGGGGCTAAAACTGTCTTGGGGCGGGGGTGAAAAGCGATGACGGCAGCTTGGGCCCCGCGCTCGTGGGCCGATTGTTTTAGCTGCTTGATCAGCGCTTGATGCCCCCGGTGCAAGCCATCAAAAGTACCAATTGTCAGCACGGTTGGGCCATCCAGATGGGCCGCCGCAAAGTCTCGAATAATTTGCATAGTTTTGGATTTTACTCGCTTGGCTGTAAACAAGTAGCAAGGTAGCAGGTAACAAAGTAGCAGACCCTACTTCTGCTGCTTGTTACCCTATTACTTGTCCCTGATTTGAAATACTTTCTTCGGTTGCCAGAGTTTAGCATTTGGTTCAACCAATGTCAAGATGGCCAGGAAATCTCCGGTTGGGGTATAGGCTCGCATCAGATCAACCCTGGCCTGCGGGCCTGTGGCATCTGGCATCGAGTCGATTTGAATCTGTCGCCCTTGCTGCACGTGTTTTACATCGTCCTCTGCTAAGATAACTTGAGGCAAATGGGTGATGGCTTGATCCGGCGGGTGGAGGTGCCTTTGCCAGTTTAACTCGCCTTGAGCAGCCTCGCGCTCAAGCTGGGCCAGTGAAACTGCATCAGCCAAGCGCCAGGAACCGCTGGCGGTGCGAGTCAACTCAGCCAGGTGCGCGCCTGGACCGGCGGCTTCGCCCAAATCACGGGCCAGGGAGCGAATATAGGTGCCGGGCGAGCAGGTGACATCCAGCGTCAAATCCGGCGGCTGCCAGGCCACCCAGGTCAGGCTGTGGATGACCACCCGACGCGGAGTTAGCTCCACCGATTCTCCGGCTCTGGCCCGTTTGTAAAGGGGCTGCCCTTCTTTTTTGATAGCGGAAAATAAAGGCGGGATTTGCTCAATTTCACCTAAAAAAGTGGGTAAAATATGGCGTAAGTGAGTTTCAGTGAGTGAGGAAGGATCAGTTTCGGCGGTAATTTGCCCCTCCGCATCCAGGGTGTCGGTGGTCAGGCCAAAGCGGATGGTGGCGCGATACTGTTTGGGACTGGCCATAATATATTCAATCAGCCGGGTAGCCTGGCCCAAACAAACTAACAAAACGCCGGTAGCCATTGGATCAAGGGTACCGGCGTGGCCTACGCGACGCTGCCCGGCCAGCTTCCGCACCCGGTTGACCACATCGTGCGAGGTGATGCCTGTGGGCTTGTCAATATTCAACAGGCCGGAGATGGTCGTGTTCAGGTAAGTTTTTCCCCCAGCAGAGGTCTGGCTGCTGCATAGAGTTTTACGCAGCAGCTATTACGTTTCATCCTCTGGCTCAAATTCCGACGTGTCCTCGTGCTCCTCTTTGATCGTATCCAACAACTCGTCAATATGCATGCCGTATGCCAACGAAGTATCGAGCTTGAAGCTTAGTTCCGGGATATACCGCAAAGATAGCGCTTGTCCCAACAGGCGACGAAAATAACTTGCCGCACTGGTTAAACCGGCCAGCGTATTTTTAACCTCAAGCTTATCACCAAACACGGTTATATAAACACGAGCCTGGCGCAAATCCGGGCTAACCTCAACCCCGGTGACGGTGACAAAACCCAGGCGCGGGTCTTTGGTCTCATGCTGGATAATCCGGCTAATTTCTTCGTGCAGCAGTTCGCCTACCTGCCGCTGGCGTCGGCTGGCCATCGCTTAGTTGATTCGCTCTTTGATGTAAGCTTCGATGACGTCGCCCTCTTGGAAATCATTAAAGCCTTCAACGCCAATGCCGCACTCAAAACCAGTGGCCACTTCTCGCGCATCTTCGGTAAAGCGTTTCAACGATGAAATTTTGCCTTCGTACAAATTTTTAGTCTGGCGGAGCACCCGAGCCAGGGCATTGCGGGTAATATGACCGTCAACAATATAAGAACCGGCAATGTTGCCCCGCTTGGGAATCCTGAAGACGGCTCGCACTTCCGCCCGGCCAATCACCTTGTCACCATAAACGGGCTCCAGCAACCCCTTGAGCGCCTTATCAATATCATCTATCAGCTTATAAATGACATCATAGAGGCGGATATCTACGCCCTCACTATCAGCGACCCGTTGGGCGCTCGGTTCCACGCCTATGTTGAAGCCGATGACAATCGCTCCGGAGGCAATAGCCAGGTTCACATCAGATTCGGTGATAATGCCGGTGCCTTCCAGCAGCAATTTTATTTTTAATTTATCATCGCCCAGTTCTTTGAGCGAGTTAACAATCGGCTCCAACGAACCCTGCACATCCGCTTTGAGAATGAGGTTGAGTGTTTGGTCGCCGCTTTCCTTGGTTTTGTTAAAGAAATCCTCCAGCGAGATGGGCCGGGATACTGCGGGGGCTGCCCCTTTCGCCATTTTGGCCCGGTGTTCTTCCACCAGCGCCCGGGCGGTCCGCTCATTCTCTACTACTTCAAAAAATTCACCGGCTTCGGGTACTTCCGATAGACCCAAAATAGAGGCTGGAACGGATGGCCCGGCTTGTTTGATGCGCTTGCCTTTGTCGTTGAACATCGCCCGGATCCGCGAATATTGCGTCCCAATGACGATAATATCGCTCACATTCAAGCTGCCATTTTGGACCAGCAGCGTGGCTGTCACCCCGCTGCGCTTGTCTACCTGACCCTCGATGACCACGCCCTGGGCCAGGCGATTGGGATTAGCTTTGAGATTGGCTACATCGGTCACCAAAAGGATATTTTCGAGCAGCTCATCTATGCCGATATTTTCTTTAGCGGACAGGGGCACACAAATTACATCGCCGCCCCATTCTTCCACCACCAGGCCAATATCAGCCAGCCCTTGCTTGACCCGGTCGGGATTGGCATTGGCTTTATCAATCTTATTCATAGCCACGATGATGGGCACTTGCGCGGCGCGCGCATGCTCTACCGCTTCGCGCGTCTGGGGCATGACGCCATCGTCGGCGGCGACCACCAGCACGGCCAGATCGGTGGCTTGAGCGCCGCGCGCTCGCATGGCCGTAAAGGCCGCGTGACCCGGCGTATCCAAAAAAGTGATCGGGCGCTCGCCCAGATAGACCTGATAAGCGCCAATGTGCTGGGTAATGCCGCCAGCCTCGCCTTTAACCACATGGGTATTGCGAATAGCATCGAGAAGAGTTGTTTTGCCATGATCCACATGGCCCAGAACGGTGACAACAGGGGGGCGTGGTTTCAGGTTGGTCGGGTCTTCATTGGCAATGATCCGCCGGTGCAAGGGTAGATCATGCTCTTCTTTGACCTGCTCCGGCTCGGCAGCTTTGGGGGCTACAATTTCAAAGCCCATGCCTTCGCCAATAATCGAGACCGTATCAAAGTCAATTTGTTGGTTAATGTTGGCCATCATGCCGTTATTCATCAACTCTTTGATGATCTCAATCGGGCTGACCGACATTAATTTGGCCAGATCTCTAACCGTAATGACCGGCGGCACTTCGATGGTTTTACCATTGCTGACTGCCGCTTCTTTTGGATTGGTTTTTGGTACACTAACTGCCATCGTAATCACCTCTTCTCGAATCTTGAATAAGCAAACAAAATGCTCTTTTGTTTGCGTAGTTTTACCAAACGACAAGACGTAAACAGCACAACAACATACGCTAGCTCACGTAGTCGTCGCTAGTAAATAGTCTTTGAAAAGACTATTATGAAGGTAAAGTAATTTTTTGAGGTGACAAAGCACTAACAATGCCGGGGAGGTTGGCTTTAGGGGGAGAGAAGAGGGAAACAGGTTCCGTTAGTTTCTCATAAAGCCTCGCTCCACACGTCTCTTAGGTACGTGTTCACAGCTCATATTCCTTTATCAACCTCAAACCGCGGTAGCGGTTTTTGTTTGGGTGAGTCATCCTTCCCTTAGGATCTACCCCGAACATAAAACTTAAACTTTTGAAAGTTCAGCTTGTAACTGAGCCTGGAGTTCAGTCAGTTCTTCCGCCGATAAATTAACTTTTAGAGCCTGCGCCAAACGCTGCTTGTGCAAACCCTTTTCCCAGCAACTTGCTTGCCGGCACAGATAAGCGCCGCGCCCGTTAGCTTTGCCGGTTGGGTCTAGAATTAAGTCGCCTGCCGGAGTACGCACTACTCGAATTAAGTCACGCTTATCTTTTGTCTCCCGGCAGGCAATGCAGGTCCGCTGTGGTTTATGTTTCGGTCTAAGCATCAGTTTAAAGCTTATTCATCTTCTTCGTAGTCAAGCCAACCCCCACGCCGGCTGGGTTTGCGGCGACGTTCAGCGACCACCTCGCCCAGGTTTTCATCAAAAACCAGGCGACGCTTTTTGTCCCGGGCTTTCTTTTTGTCCCGTTCTTTCTCTGCGTCCCCATCCTCAAATTCATCTTCGGTGGTCCACTCACCCCCTGCTGGCGCCGGCTCAAGCGTGACCGGTTCAGCTCCAGGTTCAGCCAGGATCGACTCGGCTTCTGCCACCACTTCTTCAGTCTCTTGTGCTGTTGCCGCTTCGAGTTGGGGCTGAACTTCGACTTCAGGCGTCACTTCGGTTTCCACACCAGCGACTACCGCTTCTTCTTGGGCTGCGGCTACATCTTCTGCCGCCGTCTCAGTTACCGCTGCCTCGGCAGAGGCCAGAACCGGCGCTTGGCCGGTTAGGATAGCTTCAGCCTCAGCCAAAAGGTCTCTGGTTTTAGCCGCTTGTTTGGCGGCTTCGAATTCTGCGGCTTGTTTAGCCTTAAGCTCTCGCCGTATGGCCATCTCCGCCAGGCTAACCGACTCAATCGCCTGGCTCAGAACATTGAGCTCGGTATCGGTATATTCAACCGGCACTTTCTCTTTGAGAATAGAAGCGGCCAGGTTGAAGATTTCGACTTTGCCGGCCAGGCGCTCGCGCAGGGTTTTATCTTCTTTGAGCTTGTCAATTGTTTCGGCGATGGCTTCGCTGGCGCTTTTGATATCGATGCGCCAGCCGGTCAGCTTGGCCGCCAGGCGAGCGTTTTGGCCTTCTTTACCAATGGCCAGCGATAGTTGTTTATCCGGCACCACCACTACAGCCGTTTTGCCCTTTTCGTCGCTGAGCATGACATTCATGACCCGCGCCGGACTCAGAGCATTGGCAATGAAAAAGGATAAGTCCGGATTCCATTGCACCACATCAATTTTTTCGCCATTTAACTCATTGACGATGCTTTGGATGCGCGTACCCCGCATGCCCACGCACGAGCCAACGGGATCAACCCCTTCTTGCAAAGCCGCCACGGCTACTTTGGAACGATAGCCGGCCTCGCGGGCAATCGACTTGATCTCAACCGTGCCGTTATAGATTTCTGGCACTTCCACTTCCAGCAAACGACGCAGCATATTACGATGGGTGCGCGAGACGATAATTTGCGGCCCGCGACTGGCTTTGGACACCGTAGCCACATAAGCCCGCAGCCGCTGACCTTCACTGTAGCGCTCGGTCGGGATTTGTTCACTGCGGGGCAGGTAAGCTTCGACTTTCCCCAACGAAAGCGTGACCTGATGCGGATCTATTTTATGGACGGTGCCGTTGACGATTTCGCCCTCGCGCTCGGCGTAGGTGTTGTAAAGGGCATCTCGTTCAGCTTCACGAATACGTTGTAAAATTACCTGTTTGGCTGTTTGGGCGGCAATCCGACCAAAATCATCGTCGGGCGTGCTGTCAACGGAAATCAACTCACCCACTTTAGCTCGGGGATTGATGGTTTTGGCCTCATTAAGCAAAATTTCATTTCGCTCGTCCTGGACGGTTTCAACCACCATCTTTTCGGTAAAAACCGAAACTTTACCCGTTTTTGGCTCAATCTGAGCCGTAATTGAGTGATTACCACTGTAATTACGCTTGTAGGCAGAGACAAGGGCCACCTCAACCGCTTCCAGCACAATATCAATCGGTAACTGCCGCTCATGACACACCTGATTGACGGCGATCATAAGCTCTTTGAAATCTTTCTTCACTTGTACTTGAGCCTCCTGACTCAGGCAGGTAATATTTTACAACATAAAGAAAAAGTGGGGAGTCCCCACTTTTCTGGTCACAACTTTTCCCTTAGACGGTGGGGATTATACCACGAACTTTTAGCGGTGGCAAGTAAGCTGAAATGAAAATTTATAGGGAATCAGAGGTAAACTGAAGCTGTTGCTGACTCGCCGCCAGCATGCTACTCGGTTCGTTGATATAAGATAAAATACCACGATGGGCTAGCAGCGTCAAATGGAAATTCAATGGCTGGAGCGACCGGCTGGCCCGCCTCATCCACAAGTTGCAGCGACCACACGCCTGTGGGTGAGTTGAAAGCCTCATATTTAAGGTTGCCCCCCTTGTATTGCCTGGCCCCACTGTTGACCGTCCAATCACCGGCGCTGACTTGACTATCCACCTGCAACCCGCTGCTGTGTCGCCCCAGGACTCGATAACCGCTCAGGGGTTTATTGTCTTTATCAGTAATAGCCAGGTAAACGTCAAAGTTGAGATGGTTGGTTTCGTGCCCTTCAGTTTCTTTGATAACAAACGGAAAGCTGGGTGCTGGGGTTGGCGTGTCGCTGGGAATGGGAGTGGGGGTGGGCGGCAGTGGTGGGGTAGGGGTGGAGGGTACAGGCGAGGACGTAGGACTCGGAGTCAGCGTAGGCACAAGGGTGGCGGTTTCGCTTGGCAAGGGTGTGGCCGTTTGGGTTGGGCTGGGGGTGAGGGTGGCGCCAGGCGAGGGCGTGAGGCTGGGCAAAGCGGCCAATTTGCGCGTCGGGCTGGCGGTTGGAGTAGCGGTCACCACTGGTTCATTCATGGTTAGCCACAAGGTCAGGCCGGAACCCAAGGCAGTGAAGAGCATGACCATACAAAACCCAGCGAGCAAAACAGTGCTCAGGGTCAAAATCCAAATGGATCGTTTTTTGTTCAATGTCGTGAGGTCTTCCCAGGCAAAATGTTGAGGCCATTATACTATAGGCTTCTGGCCTGAGCCAAACCTTTGTTTTATGCCTCCAAAATATACAAAATCTGGTTGACCTAAACAGTGGCAGCGTGTTATAATTCGGGAGCAATCTTAAAAGTTTAGGCGTTACCTGGCACGTTCAGTTAAGCGATAAAGGGTTTAGTTATGGAAGTTAAATTACTGCTGGTGTATGATATCAAACCACATCGAGAAGCTGAATATTATCGCTATGTGCTGGGTGAATTTTTACCGACCCTCCAAAATATGGGCTTGATCATGGTCGAAGGCTGGCACACCGCTTACGGCGATTATCCGATGCGCCTGATTACCTTCCGCGCGGAGGATGAGAGCGTGATGCGTAAGGTAGTGCATAGCGAGGAGTGGCGATCCGCCAAGGAGCGCCTCCTCAAGCTGGTGCGTGATTACGAAGAGCGCATCGTCGTCGGGCGAAACCCCTTTCAATTTTTCATTCCGGCCAGCAAACGCTAATCACCTAAAAAATCCAGAAAATAAAAACGCTTCGCAGTCCGCGAAGCGTTTTTTGTTGGCTGCTTGTTTTAGTGGATTGACACGAAAGTGGGGCTGTTTGTAATCCAGCCGGTTTGCTCAGCCGCAGGTAGTTGTACCTGGAGCCAGCCGGTTTTGGCGTCTACCTCAATCACCGGCACAACAGTCCCCTGGGCCAGATGCGCCACCACCGGATAGTTGACGCCCGGCCCGTTGCGCACTTTTAGGCCCCAGGCCACAATTTCGGCTTTGGCTATGGTCTTCGTTTGAGTCGGCGTCGGTGTAGGCGTACTGGGCGTAAATTCGGCGTTGCTCAGCGTAGAGGTGACGGTGGGTGTAGCGCTAGGTACAGGTGTCGCCGTGAAAGTTGCGGCCGGCACAATCTGCACCGTTGGGGCCTTGGCCAGACTCGGTTGAAGCTGCGGCAAAATCTCGGCGTCGGCGGGCATGCCGGGCTTCAAGCGATGATCGGGATTGTCAAGCGTAATTTTGACCCCAAAAACCAGATTGACCCGTTCCTCTTTGGTTTGCACATTGCGCGGGGTAAATTCGGCTTGAGGGGCAATAAAAGTTACCACCCCCTCAAAAACCTCCCCCGGATAAGCGTCCACATCGACCTGCGCTCGCTGGCCAACTTTGACCTGGCCGATTTGCGTTTCGGGCATATAAACGGTCAAATCAACCGTGTCAATATCGCTGAGTTCAAGCAGGACCCTGCCGGGCGAAGCCAACTCACCCGGATTGACCAGTTTGTGACTAATCAGGCCGGCGCGCGGTGCGGTCAGGGTGAGCTTATCCAGTTGCACTTGCACTTTAGCCAGCGCCGCTTCGGCTTCGGCTACCTGAGCTTGGGCCACGGCGATATCCTCGGCGGTAGGGTTGGCTTTGGTCGCGGTCAGATTGGCCTGGGCCACCAGCACCGTTGCCTCCGCTTGCTGATAGGCCGCCTGAGCCGCATGAACCTGGCTGATGAGTTGGAGAGGGTTATCACGTAGATGCTGCAACAATTCAACCTGTTGTTTAGTCCCGCTCAAGCCGACTTCGGCCATTTGTAGACCCACCTGGGCTGCCTTGAATTGATATTGCGCCACCTCGTTTTGTACCAGCGCCGCGTGACTGCTCTGGTTGCGGCTGGCCGCTTCGGCTTGAATTTCCATGCGTTTCAAATTCACCTGGGCCTGTTCCAGGTTGCTTTGCGCGTCGGTCACCCGGGCCGCAGCTTGATTGATCTGGGCTTCCAACTCGTGGGGATTATTGACCAAAGCCTGGGCCGCCTGCCAGGTGACTTTGGCCCCATCGCGAGCGACTTTGGCCTGGGCCAGCCGAGCTTCTGTGGCTGCAATGTCTTCCGGCCTGGCCGGGGCACTGACGGCGGCTAAATTGGCTTGGGTCGTCGCCAGAGCGGCTTCCAGTTGCGCTTGCTGCGCCAGCAAGTTTGATTGATCTATTTCGACCAGCACCTGTCCGGCGGTAACTTCATCTCCTTCAGCAGCTTTGACCGCGATGATGCGCCCGCCGATTTCGGTGGTGATGGCCACAGTTTCGGCCTCAATGCTGCCGGAACCGACCAGGGCAGTAGAGGCGGAGGCGTCGACTTGAGGTTGATTGAACCACCAATACGCGCCGCCGATGATAGCGATTAGGATGATGATGGGAATAATCCGTTTCATTGTTTCACCTCGTTTGAAGGGAGTAGGTAGTAGGGAGTAGGAAGTAAGGGGAAAAAACTCCCACTTACTTCCTACGCCACGCTCCCTACTAGAGTTTGGGTCCCTCTGTCAGAACGGCGTCGGCAGGCATGCCGGGCTTGAGTTGTTGGTCGGGATTTTCCAGCTTGATTTTGACGGCAAAAACCAGGTTGGCTCGTTCTTCTTTGGTTTGGATGTTCTTGGGCGTAAATTCGGCTTTGTCGCTGATAAAGATGATGTGGCCGGTAAAAGCCTGGCTCGGAAAAGCATCGACATAGACCTGAACTATTTGCCCCAGTGAAACCTGACCGATATTCGGTTCGGCCACGTAAACGGTCAGGGTCAGATTGTTTAAATCGGCCAGACTGATCAGAGTTGCGCCGGGTGTGGTCATCTCGCCTTCGTGGGCCGGCTGCTCAACCACCCAGGCATCCAGCGGGGCGACCAGGGTGTGCTGGTCGCGCTGGACTTGCAAGGCGGCCAGGCTGGCCTCGGCCTGTTTGACCTGGGCCTGGGCGATGGCAATCTGCTCGCTGCGCGCACCGGCTTTAAGAATCTCCACTTGGGCCTGAGCCACCTCGACCTGGGCCTGAGCGGTCTGGTAGGCCGCCTCAGCCTGAGCCACTTTGATCTGGGCCGCCTGCGGGTCGTTTCTGAGCATTATCAGATCGTTCAACGTCGTCTCGGCATCGACCCGATCGGCTTGAGCTGTGTTCAAATCCACCCAGCGCTGCCACTCGTCGGTAGTGGCCAGGTTCCAGTTGGTGTAAGCCTGGCGCTTGGTTCCTTCGGGGAGCTCATAATGAGCGCGAATTTTATCGCCAGGCGCAGCGCCCTGGAGGTCCTCTTCTAACTCGACATTGCTGGGGATTGACAAGTCGTGCATATCTTGCGGCAATTTAAGGTTGATATTGCGGCCTTCTTCGATGATTTTGACCTGCTGCGCTTGCAGGTCATTCAGGGCTACGGCGGCATCTTTGGAAGGAATGGTTTGCTCGACCCGCAGTTCGGCCAATTTTAGATTGGTTTGGGCGGCGTTGATTTGGATGTCTAGCTCCTGCGGATTATCCCGCAAGGTGATGGTATCTTGCCAGAGCATGCGGGCAGCCTCGGCGTTGGCCTCAGCCTGGGTCACGGCCGCTTCGGCTTTGGCAATCTCTTCTGGCTTGACTCCGGCTTCGATTTTGGCCAGTTGCGCTTTGGCTGTGCCAATTTTGGCCTGCGCCTGCTGCACTTCGGCATCCAATAGGTCAGTGTCGAGTTCAACCAAAACCTGACCGGCCTGAACAAAATCGCCCTCTTTAGCGGCGAGGCGGGCAATGCGTCCCTGAAGTTCCGCGGCCAGGCTGATATCTTCAGCCTCGATAAAGCCAGAGGCGGTCGATCCGTCACTGGCTTCCGCCAGGCCAGTCAAACCAAGTGTAAGTTGAAGCTGGCTGAGCTGGTCCGGGTGTTGCTTAAAGTACCGATACCCCCCGCCGGCAGCACTGAGAATTAATAGAATAACGATGAGCCGAATAATTTTGTGTTTCACCTTTTGTACCTCCAAACCAAGTAGCAAGGCTGCAAGTTGCAGGTTACATTGCTTTTTACCTTTACTGCCTACTCCCTACTTCTTTATCTGCCAACCAACTTCTCCGCCTCGCGGGCGCTGGAGATAAAGACATCTTCCAGCGAAGGGGCGATACGCTCCGCCGAAGTAATCTTTATGCCGCGCTCGGTCAATGATTTTTCAATCAAAGGCAGGTGGTCCGACAGGTTATCTGTGACCACATGAATGAGCGAACCGTACAGGGCCACTTCCTCAAAAACGTTGAGCTCACGTAAAATCTGGATGGCTGGCGCGGCATCGTCGCAGTCAATCTCGACCACATCCCCCTGCATCTTGGTCACTTTGATTTCTTCCGGGGAACCTTTGGCGACCAAGTTCCCTCGTTGAATAAAGACCAAATTTTGGCAGTGCTCGGCCTCGTCCATATAGTGGGTGGTGACCAGAATGGTGGTGCCAGTTTCGGCCAGCTCGTAAATCAACTCCCAGAAAGCCCGGCGCGAGATCGGATCAACCCCGGCGGTTGGCTCATCCAGAAAGAGCGCCTCCGGTTCGTGGATGATGGCCGCACCCAGGGCCAGCCGCTGCTTCCAGCCGCCCGACAGGTTGCGGGTCAACTCGCGCTCCCGCCCTACCAGGCCGGCCA
>CAZRYD010000174.1:0-13693 GCA_964604225.1 uncultured Caldilineaceae bacterium | reverse complement strand
GAAAAGTCCCTCAACAGAGGCCTCTGCTTGTCCGGTGAAAAAAGCCAGGTTGGCCGAGGCACGAATGAGGCTGCGAAAAAGAGTCATGAAGAGGGCGGCCCCGACCCCCTTACCACAAACATCCCCCATCAGCAGGCCGATCCTTTTACCGCGCGAGAGGGGAAAGGCGTCATAAAAATCTCCGGCTACCTCCCGCGCCGCCTGAAAGCGGGCGGCAATCTCCCAGCCGGGCGGCTGGGGCAGGGTTTCCGGCAAAAAGCCGGCCTGAATTTGCCGGCCAATTTCCAATTCCCGCTCCAGCCCCTTGAGATACAGTTGTTCCTGGTCGCGCAGGCGTTTTTTTTCCAGAGAGGCTTCCACCCGCGCTCTCAGCAGCACCGGCTCAAAGGGTTTGGGTAGATAATCTTCCGCGCCCATCTCGATGCCCCGGACCACGTTCGCCAGGTCAGTCAACGCCGAAATAATGATGACCGGCAGATTGCGCCAGACCGGGTCAGCCTTCAGCCGCTCCAATACCTGAAAGCCGTTCATTTCCGGCATCATAATATCTAACAACATGACATCGGGGTTTTCAACTGCAACTTGATCTAAAGCCGCCCGTCCATTGGCCGCACTGATCGTGTCATAATCAAGATCGGCCAATTCTTGCTCTAGATAGTCAACGTTGAAGGGTTCGTCGTCAACAATCAGGATTTTGGGGCGTGGACTCATGCATGCTCCCGTATAAGATAAGGCAAACGGCAGATGGAGAAAAATCTTCCCGCTATTGTCTATTCTCCCAGAAATCGTTTCAATTTCTCAAACAACAAATCTTCATTCAGCGGTTTGGTCAGGTAATCATCGCAGCCAGCAGCTTGGGCTTGCGCTTCATCACCACTCATAGCGTGGGCAGTCAGCGCGATGACCGGAATATGCCGCAGGATTTCATTAGCCTTGAGCTGGCGGGTGACCTCCCAGCCATCCAGCACCGGCAGCGACATATCCATGAGAATGAGATCGGGCTGCATCGCTTGAGCCAGGGCCAGGCCAGCCGCTCCATCCGTCGCGGCCATAATTTCATAGTCGTCTTCCAGTAATTGCATGAGAAGGTCTACATTCAATTCTATATCTTCAACAATCAAAATTCTTTTCATCGATTATCTTGGTGATACCCCTGCAGCGCTCCCCGTACCTCTTGAATCAGCGCCTCGCGCCCCAAGCTGCCCTTTTGGATGATGCTGGCAACACTCTCTTGCAGCCGAGCCTTCTCCTCGGCCGTCAGGGCTTCGGCGGTAAAGACGATAATCGGTATCGGCGGCTGGGGGGGATGGTGGCGCAAATGCTCAATCACGTCAAAACCGTCAAGATTGGGCATAAGCAAATCCAACAAGAGAATATCAGGCCGTCGCCGTGCGATAGCTTCCAGGGCATCTCGCCCATCGGCCGCCGATTCAACCTGGAACGGCTCGCCTTCCAGCAGTTGGGCGACCAACTCAATTACGTGGGGATCGTCGTCTACCACCAGGAGCAGCCCCTGCCGGGGGCCGCCATACGCCGCCAGCCGCTGTAACGCCCCTACGATGGCTTCGCTATCCAGCGGTTTGATCAGATAATCGGCAGCATCAAGCCGGTAGCCCAGCGACTTTTTGTCTACCATCGTCAGCATAATTACGGGAATATCGCGCGTGGCCGGATCACTCTTGAGTTCGTGCAAAACCTGCCAGCCATCTTTGCGTGGCATAGTAATATCCAGGGTGATGGCAAACGGTCGAACTTCTTTGGCCTTTTGCACCCCTTCATCGCTATTGGTCACCCCAATCACCCGATAACCTGCTTCACCCAGATTTTCTTGCAGCAGGTAAATCACGTCTGGGTCATCGTCAATGGCCAGAACAAGGCGCGTATCACCTTTACCGACCTCTCCTCCTCTCTCACCCCCATCGGCCGAGGCAAGTGAGGTTTGACTCCCGCCTCTCGAAGAGGCAGGTTGGGGAGGGGTTGGGCTACCCTCATACTGCCACGGCAGGGTCAAGGTAAACGTGGAACCCTGGCCCGGCCTGCTGGCCGCGGTCAAATCACCGCCAAGAAGGTGGGCCAGGTGGCGGCTGATGGACAGTCCCAACCCCGTACCGCCGTATTGGCGAGTAGTGCTGCTATCGGCCTGCTGAAACTCCTCAAAGATACGTTCCAGGGCTTCTGCGGAGATGCCGATACCGGTATCGGCAACAGATATGCTCAAAATGTCGGTCGGGGTGATAGTTTTCTCCCTTGCCCCCCTGCTCCCCCCTGCCCCCGGTAGTTCACGGGGGTGCTCCCCTGCTTGTCCATGCCCTTGCACTGAGACAATAATCTCCCCCGCGTGCGTGAACTTGGCGGCGTTGCTGAGCAGATTGAGCACAATTTGCTTCACCTTATCCGGGTCAGACAGTATGGGCGGCAGGTCGGCGGGAACCGTCTTGATCAGGTTAACGCCTGGTTTGAGGAGGGGCTGAACGGTGCTCAGGCACATCTCCACCAACCCGGCCACATCAAAAGTTCTGGGTTGCACTTCCATTCGTCGGGCTTCAATCTTGGCAATATCGAGAATAGTATTAATCAGCCCCAGCAGGTGCTCGGCGCTCACCAGCACCTTATCCAGGTTTTCAAGCTGTTTTTCGGGTAAAACCATGTCCCCTTTGCGGCGAACAATGCGGGTAAAGCCGATAATGGCGTTCAGCGGAGTGCGCAGTTCGTGGCTCATATTGGCCAGAAAGGCGCTTTTGGCCTGGTTGGCCTGTTCGGCCACTTGTTTGGCCTGTTGAATTTCTTCAAAAAGGCGGGCATTTTGAATGGCGATCCCTACGTTGGCCGCAATGGTCGAGAGCAGGCGTGCGTCGCTCTCATCGAAACGTCCTTCTTTTTTGGTACTTTGCACGCTGATTACGCCAATCGGCTGCTGCCCGGCCATAATGGGCACACCCAGATAAGATTTAGCCTGGTTGCCAATCTGTTCCGCCCCCAGCTCGGCCCGGCGGCGTTCGTAATCGTAATTGATTAAGAGCGGCTGGCCCGACTCGATGATTCTGGAGGTCAAACCTTGCCCAAAACGAATGGACTCGCCGACCAGGCGTTGACCATTTTCATAATCATAGGGGAAATGGATCAATTGGCTTTGAGCATCGTACAGGGCCACATAAACAATATCAGCCGCAAAGGTGAGGCGCATCTGCTCGCCAATCAATTCCAGCAGCGATCCCAGCTCCAATTCGGCATTGAGGGCCTGGCTGACGGTGTTGATGGTAGCCAGTTCGGCGCTGAGCTGGCGGCTCTCGCTGAGTCGCTGCTCCAGCTCGGCGTGTGCCGTTTGCAGCGCCGCGAGAGTCTGGGTCAATTCCTCAGACTGGGCGCGTACGGCCTGTTCACTTTGCCGCAAGGCCGCCTCGGTGGCCCGCCAACGCGATAGAAACAGTTGCAGAATCGTCCGAGTTGCCGCCGGACTGGCTTCCAGGAGGTGATTGAACTGCTCCTGGCTGATGGTCAGCAGCACGCTGTCGGTGCGCGCCCTGACGCTGGCCAGCCGAGGCGCGTCATCCAACAGGGACATCTCGCCAATAACATCGCCGGCTTCGCGGGTTGCCAGGAGAATATCGCCGGTGGCCGAGGTTTTGAGGATATCAACCTGGCCCTCTTGGATGATATAGGCCCGGTCACTGGGGCTGCCCTCGGCAAATAATTGTACGCCAGCCGGGAGCTGAACAACCTCGACCATGCGGCTCAGGTGGTCAAGATCGCTCTCAGAAAGATCGGCCAGGAGGGAGACTTTTCTCAAAAATTCATGCATATCAAAAAGAAGCGACGGCTGTCTCCAGGTCGGTGTGAACCTCAAAGAATTGGGTCAAGCCCGACATTTCCAGGACCCGCTGCACCTGTGCTTGCGGGCTGAGTAGTTTGAAGTGCTGCTGCAAGCCAGAATCCCGATCACGATCAATAGCGTGAAAGACATCCCAGCCCGCCTCCAGGTCGGGTGTCGACTCACCGCGCATCAGCAGAGCCAGGCTATGCAAAGCCGCCAGACCAGAGCTGCCCATAAAAGGGGTATCGCTCATATCCAGTAGGAGGTCACGCGCCCCGGCAGCGTAAGCTTCCTGGCCCTTGGCAATCAATTGCTGATAGCTGGAAGCGTCGAGGTCGCCGTGGGTGGTGATGACTGTTACTGAAACTCGGCCCTGGACTTGCTTAATCGTAATCTCCATTTGTCTTCTTTCTCCTTCAGTTGATCTGTTGATTTATGGGTTCACCAGCAGGTGGAGTGCAAAACAGCATCGCTGATGATAAAATCAGAGGGGACTGGTTTCTAGCGGCTGGTTTAACTGGACGGGTAGGTGGATGAATTGATTTTACCACGAGTAGACCAGGTGAGCAATGTTACCGGACTCGACAATTCGCCAGGGTTTCCGATTCATCCAAAGAGAGTTATAATCAAATAAACATGTGAAATCAAATACAATGGCAAGGAGGCCGGCGTGGATTATTACATTGAAAACCGAACTTTTGATGAGATTCAAATTGGCGATACAGCCACTCTGACCCGGACCTTGACCAAAGAGGACATCCAACTCTTTGCCGTCATGTCGGGTGATGTGAATCCGGCCCACCTGGACGAGGAATATGCCCGCAGCGACATGTTCCATAAAATCATTGCTCACGGCATGTGGGGCGGCTCGTTGATCTCCACCATTCTGGGAACCTCCTTGCCCGGCCCCGGCACGATTTACCTCGGTCAAACCCTACGCTTCAAAAGACCCGTGGCTTTATGGGATACGGTTACCATTTCTGTGACCGCCATAACCAAAGATGAAGAAAAGCATCGGATTACGTTTGACTGCAAATGCGTCAATCAAAAAGGCGAGGATGTCATCACCGGCACGGCCGAAGTCATCGCGCCGACAGAGAAAGTCAAACGCCCGCGCACGATCCTGCCAGAAGTGCATCTGCACGACCACGGCGCGCGTTACCGCGAACTCATTGCTTTGTCCCTGGGGTTGGAGCCGATTCGCGTGGCGGTGGTCCATCCGGTTGACCGCAATTCGCTGCTGGGGGCGATAGATGCGGCTCAGGCCGGCCTGATTATCCCCATCCTGATTGGACCGGAGGCCAAAATCCACGCTGCCGCCGAAGCCAGTGGGATTGACTTGTCGCCGTACCAGCTTGTGGCGACCAAACACAGCCACGCCGCTGCCGCCCAAGCAGTGGCGCTGGCCCGCGCCGGCGAGGTTGACGCCCTGATGAAAGGCAGTTTGACCACCGAGGAGTTAATGCAGGCGGTGGTCGCCCGAGAAACCGGCCTGCGGACCGGCCGCCGGATGAGCCACGTGGCGGCGGTAGACGTGCCTACCTATCCACGCTCCCTCTTTATCACCGACGCCGCCATCAACATCTATCCCAGCCTGGAAGACAAACGCGATATTGTCCAAAACGCCATTGACCTGGCCCTGGCCCTGGGTATCCAGACGCCCAAGGTGGCCATCCTCTCGGCCATCGAGACAGTCAGCCCCAAATTACAATCTACGCTTGAAGCCGCCGCTTTGTGCAAAATGGCCGACCGGGGGCAAATTAGCGGCGGCCTCGTTGACGGGCCCCTGGCCTTTGACGATGCGGTGTCGCCGGAGGCCGCTAAAACCAAAGGTATTGTCTCCCCCGTGGCCGGTCAGGCCGATATTCTGGTCGCCCCGGATTTGGAAACCGGCAACATGCTAACCAAGCAACTAGAATACCTGGCCGAAGCGCAATCGGCGGATATTGTGCTGGGGGCGCGGGTGCCGCTGGTGCTGAACAGCCGGGCCGACAATCCCTTGACCCGGCAAGCTTCTTGCGCCGTGGCCTTGCTATTAGCCCGTCAAAAGAAAATGGGCCAGGTGGGCCTGGGGCACGACGCCTGAACGGTCGGCGGCTCAACTTATACCTCCGTCTGTTCAATCGCCATAAAGTTCACCGCAGAGAGCGCAGAGGACGTGGAGAGTAGCGGCGGGGCTTGTCCCCGCTCAGAGCGACCGCAAGGGTCGCGGCTACAATTGCTGATTTCGTTTGTCAAAATCTATAAGATCGACGTGGGCCTATCCTCTCCTTGAATCGTCTTTCAATCGGTCCCATTTCCGCTCGCCTCTATGTCAGCCGCAGTCGCCGGGCGGAGGCGGATAGCCTGCCCGCCGCCGGGGGCCAGGGTAAACCTTAGAGTGGTGTCGCGATCTACCAAAACTTTGGAGATGTTCAACGCCAGCGGATTGCTGGCCCAATTCGCGTCGGGGGCGTCGGCATAAATTTCGGCCACGTACTTCTGATCGGTTTTCAGAAAGGTGAGCGGGGCGGTCAGGGTACGCCCATTTTCGTCGGTGATGCTACCGATGTACCAATCGTCGCTGTGGCGATCCTGACGGGCCAGGGTCACATAGTCCCCGATTTGGGCATTTAAGACCCGCGTATCCTGCCAATCCACCGGCACGTCCACAATAAATTGAAAGGCCGGCTGATTTTCATAATTCTCTGGCAGGTCGGCCACCATTTGCAGCGGGCTGTAGATGACCACGTAGAGGGCCAATTGTTTGGCCAGGGTAGTATTGACATGGTTGGTAAGCTGGTCTTCTTTATCCAGCAGATCGAAAATCCCCGGTGTAAAATCGAGCGGTCCGGCCAGCAGCCGGGTAAAGGGCAGGATGGTGGTGTGCTCCGGCGGGTTGCTCTCGGCAGCAATTTTGGCGTCGTACTCGGTGCCTCTGGCTCCTTCGCTGGTCAATAGGTTTGGGTAAGTCCGCCGCAGGCCGGTATCCTTGACCGGCTCGTGCACGTCGAGCATCATCTGGTGTTCAGCCGCCATTTCAATGACTTTGAGGGAGTGCCACACCATCAACTGCCCGTCGTGCCACTCCGTTTGGTTGATCCTGCGGCCAGCATAACCTGTTTTGACGATGGTGATACCCAATTTTTCGTAAAAATCAAAGGCATTTTCCAACTGGTGCTCATAATTGGCCACATCGCCCCCGGTTTCGTGGTGGCCAATGAGCCGGACGCCTTTGTCTTGAGCATATCGGCTAACGACTTCGATATCGAAATCTTTGTAGGGCCGGGTGAAATCAAAACTGGTCTTACCGGCCCACCAGGCCCCGTCCCAGCCGTAGTTCCAGCCTTCGACCAGCACGCCCGTAAAGCCGTACTTGGCGGCGAAATCAAGGTAGCTTTTGGTCCGCTCGGTGGTTGCACCGTGCCGGGGACCGCGCCCCCAGGTATAGAGGCCCGTGTGCATGCCCCACCAGATACCCACATACTTGCCCGGCTGCACCCACGACACGTCGTCCAACTTGTTCGGTTCGTTCAGGTTGAGGATCAGGTAGGAGGTGATCAGATCACCCGCGCTGTCGGCCATCTGGATAGTGCGCCAGGGCGTCTGAAAGGGGGTCGAGATTTTGACCTTGATCCCATCCGACCAGGGCACGAGATCGCAGCGCAGGGTGGCGTCGCCGGCGCCGGCCAGGGTCATAGCGGCGTAATCTACCAGGGCGGCTTCGTGGATGCTCAGGAACAGGCCGTCAGTGGTCTCCAACGTCAGCGGGGTGTGGACCGTTTTCAATTGGCTCACCGGTGACTTGGTATAGAGGTATTCGTAGCTCTTATCCTGGAAAGCCGGAATCCACCAGGCCTGGTAATCGCCGGACAGGGCGAACTCTGTTTCCTCGGCCATGATCTCGATGTCGGTCAGGTTTGGCTGCGCCGGCACCTCGTAGCGAAAGCCCAGACCATCGTCGTAGACCCGAAAGACGAGGTTCATCTGACGCTTGGCAGGTACGGTTTCTTGCAGATAGACTCGCAGTTCGTTGTAATGATTGCGGATTTGCCGCACCTCGCCCCAAGGCTGCTCCCAGGTTTCATCGAAGCTGCGGCGCTCGACTCGGGTCATAGCCAGGTTTTGGCTGAGCGATGGATCATCCTTGAAGACAAAGCCCAGTTTCGAAGGTTTGATAATCTCCTGCCTGGCCCGGCTGACCGCATAAGTGGGTACACCCTGCTCCAGACTGAAGGTCACCCGAATTTTGCCGTCCGGCGAAGTGACGCTGGGGGCATTTTCGGCCGCCCATAGGTTGTCCGGCATGATTGCCAACAGCAGAAAACACAGCGCGATCATGAGACTGTTTTTTACTTGAGTCATAGTTCTCCCTTATGGGTCTATGGAAAAAGCGCCGCCTGGCAATACGGTAATAATTTGCCGGCGCTATGGCCCAGACCAGGGACCATGGAGAGTTCGATGGTACTTTTTAGGCCGTGCTGCTCAGCCAGGGCCTGCATCGCCCGAACCCAATTTCGGGCCACGACCAGACGGGTGTTACCCATCTGGCCAGGTCGGTCGGGTTGGGCTTCGGTATCATTCAGACCGACCACAACCGTCACCGGCAAGGTGCTCGCCTTGAGCCAGCTCGCTGTATCCGGCTGAAAGTCAAGCATGACTGCCGTCTGGGCGCCCTCCCAGCGAACGGTGGTATGCAGCTTACCCATTCCATCCGGCCAGGCGACGGCGGGATCGGGGGAAGGGTATGTCGCCGCTGCGCTGATGACCGCCCGCTTGACCCGCTCGGGGTGCCGGACGATGAAACGGCCCACAAATTGCCCCCCGGCAGAGTGACCATACAGATAAAAACGCGGCTCGGTCAAATCGAAGCGCTGCCGATATTCGTCCACGATTTGCAGCACAAATTCATCCGCGCCGATGTGCCGGCCTAGCAAGCCGCGATACCCGCCCAGCGGCCCTTCCCGCCCGCCAAAATTCTCCTGGTCGAACGCCGGAGCGATCAGAATGGTCCCGCGCTCCTCGGCCAGCGTAAGCCAATTTCTGAGATAATATGCGGCTACCTCGACCGCCTCTTCTTTCTTGCCGGGTGTGCCGTGGGCAATGACGACGATCTCCGGCTCGGCGGCCAGGGTGGTGGGAAGGTAGTAGAGGTACGTGCCTCCGGGCCGCTCAACGACGGTCACCTGACCCGGCGTTAGATCGGGTGAAGGAGCGATCGGTATTGCCGTTGGGACAGATGAGGTCAATGGTGGAGTGGTAGACTCGGCGAGAAGGTTGGTGCAGCCAACTAAGAGGAAAGTGTTGAGTACCAGAAAATATGCTGGCAATGAGTTGCTAAGGTTGATAAATTTGTCTTTCATTCGACCCCACCAACGCCTGCAACTCCGCCAAACACCGCTCCGCCTCGACCACGCCGGCCTGGCGGGGGCCGTCCACATCCTTGAAATCCAGCGAGCCATAGCTGCTCACCTCGGGCCGGAGGAGGACGTGAGGCGGGTAGGCCAAAAGGCGCTGCTGGTGCAGATGCCAGGTCATCACCCGCACCGAGCGCCACATCGACGCGGCGGCAGTGGGGATTTTGTCCACGCCATTGCCGCTGGTGCTGAAGAGGCCGGGCGGCAGTTGGAAGCCCATGATCGCGCTGATCGGGTCGGTCCAGGGCTTATCTTTTTCCAGCGGCGGGTAGACATCCACGGCGATGATTTTGTCCACACCCTGCTCGTAGGCCACGTGGGTGGCCAGGCTGTCAATCACCCCCCCGTCGGCCAACTGCATCCCATGATGGTTCACCGGCGGGAAGGCGCCCGGTACGGCGCTGCTGGCCAGTACTGCCGGCAGCAGCGGGCCTTGGCGCAGCGTCACTTCCCGGCCGTGGACCATATCCACCGCCATCAGCGTCACCGGCAGGGTCAGGTCGGCAAAAGTTTTGCCTTCCAGCGTTTCGGCAAAATGCTCCCGCGCCCGCTGCTGGCGGCCCCGCGAGCTGATGAGCTTGAGGCGGTCAATAAATGAAGCGCCCTGCAAGGGGCTGAGTTCCTCGGCAATTTGGGCCGGGCTGAACCCCAGGCCAAACAGCACACCCACGATACCACCCATACTGGTACCGACGATCAGGTCAAGCGGAATCTGTTCCCGCACCAACACTTCCAACACGCCGATGTGGGCCAGGCCGCGACTCCCGCCGCCACCCAAGACTAAACCGATTTTGGAACGAGTCAAGATGAAGCTCCTTCTTCCAACAGCACCCGGCGCAAGACCTTGCCGACAAAGGATTTGGGCAGGCTCGCACGGAACTCGATCTCTGCCGGCACAGCATAATCATCCAGGCGGCGGCGGCAGAGGGCCAACAGTTCATCCACGGATAGATGCGCGCCGGGACGGAGCACCACAAAGGCTTTGACCTGCTGCTGTCCGTCTTGCCCTGACGGCACGCCGACCACGCTCGCTTCCAGTACTTTGGTGTGCTCGTAAAGCACCTCCTCCACATCGCGTGGATAGATGGTGTGGTCGCCAACCGTGATGGTATCTTTTTTGCGACCAATAATCTGAAAATAACCGTCGCTCTCCATCACTGCCACATCGCCGGTGTAGAGCCAGCCCTCTTTGAGGATGGCCCGCGTGGCCGCCTCGTCGGCCCAATAGCCCTGCATCACCTGCGGTCCTTTGACCACCAACTCGCCAATCTGGCCGGGGGTTAGATCGGCCCCGCTGCTCAGGTCGACAATCTTGGCCTCAGTATTGGGGATGGGCACACCAATCGATCCCACCTTGCGTATCCCGTAGAGAGGATTAGCATGGGTCACCGGCGAGGCTTCGGTCAAACCATAACCTTCGACCAACCGGCCGCGGGTGAGCTTTTCAAAGGCCTCCTGCACTTCCACCGGCAGCGGCGCCGCCCCACTGATACAGGCCTTAATCGACTCCAGGCCGTAGGCGCGCACGCTGGGGGCCTGGTTGATAGCCATATACATTGAAGGGACAGCCGGAAAAAGCGTCGGTCGGTATTTTCTGATGTGGCTGAGCACTTCCTCCAGGTCAAAGACAGGCAGCAGCACCAGGGTGGCGGCCAGGGCAATGGGGATATTCAGAGCATTGGTCATACCATAGCTGTGGCTGAGCGGGACCACCGACAGGCAAATCTCCTCGCCGTAGCGCAGCTCATGAATCCAGTGGCGGGTTTGCAGCGCATTGGCCACTAGATTGGCGTGGGTCAGGCAGACCGCTTTGGACTCGTCGGTGGTGCCGCTGGTGTAGAGAATGGCGGCCAGGTCCTCACTGTTTACCGTGATGGTCGGCGGGGTGAGCATGGCATCCCGCATCAACTCCGCCATAAGCAGGTCGTCTGCGGCGGCTGGCCCGGCTTCGCCACGAATGAGCGTGGTGGGAGTCCAGCGGGCCAGCAGCTTCTGGTAAACCTTGGCCGGAACCAATGCCTGCATGTCGGCCAGAATGATGTGCTGCAAGCCGGTTTGCTCGCGCGCTGCTTCAACCAGGCCGCCGAATTCGCGCAGCGTCACCAGCACTTTGGCTCCGGTGCGCTCAATTTCCCGGACAATCTGGGCGGCGTCTGCCTCAGGGTGAGAGAGAACGACCACCCCACCGGCCTTGAGGATGCCAAAATAGGCTACTATCAACTGGGGCATGTTGGGCAGGACCACCATCACCCGCTCGCCCGGCCCCACGCCCAGCCCCAACAAGACATGAGCAAATTGGTTGACCTGACAGTTAAGTTGTTGATAGGTCAGCCGGGCCCCATAAAAAACGGTGGCCGTACGTTTGGGGGCTACATCGGCGGTGCTTTCCAGGAATTTGGTCAGCGGCTGTTGAGGAATGGGCACGGTCAGCGGGGTTTCCTGGCTGTAGCTGGCCAGCCAGGGTCGCTGCGCCATGAGCGAACTAGCTGTATTTTGACCCCGCCAGGAGCTGCGCCGCTCATCCTGAATGAAACGCTCGATGGCCCGGTTGACCGCCTGGTGGCGCTCCAACTGAACCTTGTGCTTGGCCGAGCCTACATCGTACACGTCCGCGCCGGGGACCATTTTGCTCAGATCGTCAAAAACATAGCGCGGAAAATAACTGTCGCGCTCGCCGGTGAGGATCAGGGTCGGCGTGGTGAGGTTACGCAGCAGCGGCCAGCCCTGCCACTGGCGCATATTGTTCAGCATCATGCGCTTCAATACATGAATTTCGGCGTTCCAGCGGGGGCGATAGTTCCACCACGGGCGGAAAAAAGCATTCGGCAGGCGAAAGGCCCAGGTGACCCGGCGGGGCAGCGGATATTCGCCGGCAGTGGCAATCAGCACCAATTTTTCAAGCCGCTCCGGGTAGGCGTTAGCATATTCAACACAAATCGAGCCACCGAAAGAATGTCCGACCAGGACAAATTTCTCCGGCAAGTTGAGGGCCTCAGCGATGGTATTGAGGTCGTCCACCATTTCGGGCATGGTGTATTGGGTCAGCGGGGCATCACTCTGGCCGTGACCGCGCAAATCCGGGGTCACCACCCGATAAGCACGAGCGAAATAGTTTATTTGAAATTCCCAGGTTTCGGCGCAGCCGGCGTAGCCGTGCACAAACATGATCGTTTTCTGGACTCCTTCCGGCCAAATATCGATCACACTCAGCTTGGCTCCGGCCAGGCCACGGATGGGCACATCCACCCGGTAAAGATTGAAATCTAATTGAATATCACGCCGTTTCATCCCTCGTAGTTTACGCTTCATTAGCCCCTCCTGGTTTAAATAGTATCACGAGCCGGTGAGCTAGACAAATGCTCTTTGAATTTGAACCACTCCGGCAAAACCTCTTGACAAATCCTCAATTATCTGATATAGTGTAAAATATACACTATTTTACTGTGTCGTTCATCACCTAAAAATATGAACGACTCTTTTTTCAAAGAGATTTAGTGTAATATTCACACTATTAGGAGCATATAAAAATGTTTGGCATCCGCTATCTCAAAGTTGAACCGACTATGTTTGTACTGCAATACGTCAATGGGGCCATCCGGCGTGAGGGGGTGGGGTTGTCGTTCTTTTACTATGAGCCGATTACCTCCATTATCACCGTGCCGGTGGTCAGCGCCGACGTGCCCTTTATCTTTAATGAAGTGGCCGCAGACTTTCAAGCTGTCACCGTCCAGGGGCAGTTGACCTATCGTATGGCCGATCCAAAGCGGGTGTCCGGCTTGCTGGATTTCAGCCTCGACCCGCGCACCCGGCAGTACCGCTCCGACGACCCAGACAAGCTGCCCCAACGCATCGTCAACGTGGCCCAGGTGCTGACTCGGGCCGAACTCAAAAGCCAGGAGTTGAAGGCGGCGCTGGGTGCGGCCGATACCATTACGAGCCAGGTCTTGGCCGGGCTGACCACCTCGGCGGCGCTGGCTACCATGGGTGTAGAGATTCTGGATTTTGTCATTCTCAGCCTGAAGCCAACGCCGGAAATGAGCAAAGCTATGGAAGCGGCAGCGCGGGAGGAAACGCTGCGCCAGGCCGATGAGGCTATCTATACCCGCCGCAATGCCGCCGTCGAGCAGGAACGCAAGATCAAAGAGAACGAACTCAACACCGAAATTGCAGTGGAGCAGAAAAAGCAGCAGATCCGCGAGGCTCAGATGGAGGCCGAGATGGCCGTGGAGGAGAAAAAGCGCCAACTTCAGACCGCCCGGATGGAGGGTGAGATTGCCCTCGAAGAGCAAAAGCGCAGCCTGGTCGAACTGCAAGCCGCCAACGCCCGCCAGGAAGCCGACAGCCAGGCTTATGCCGTCGAAGCTACCCTGCGGCCCTTGACGGCGCTCGACCCGGCGGTGCTGGAAATTTTGGCCTCCGGCTCGATGGACCCGCGGCTGCTCATCGCCAAGGCCTTCCGGGATGTAGCCGACAATGCCAGCAAAGT
>CAZRYD010000173.1:0-13700 GCA_964604225.1 uncultured Caldilineaceae bacterium | reverse complement strand
ACCAAACTCTAGGCCAGGCGCAAAACAATTTAATCAAGATAGGCTTGACAATTGGTAACTTATCTGTTACCATAGCCCTGGGATTACCGTAACTCATGAGTTACCAAGAACAGCCGACGGTCGGTGGTCAGTCTCACAGGGAGGCTACGCGCCCGTCGGCGGTTTATTTACGGAAGGAGAGCATTAATGAAAATATACAGCGCTACCACCACAATTCAGGCCTCACCGGAAACGATCTGGGCCATTCTGACTCATGCCGCCGGCTATCCCGATTGGGATCCGGGGGTAGACCGGATTGAAGGCCGGATTGCGCCCGGTGAGAAAATTACCGCCTTTACCAAGCTGAGTCCGGGGCGAGCTTTTCCGGTCAAAGTAACTGAGTTTGTACCGGGTCAAAAGATGACCTGGGCAGGCGGCATGCCGCTGGGATTGTTCAAGGGGGAGCGCACCTTTACACTGACGCCCCGTAACAATGGGGCTGTCGAATTTACTGTCCGTGAGGTGTTCAGCGGACCTTTGCTCCCGCTTATTGGCCGCTCGATTCCGGACCTGACCTCAGCGTTTGAGCAATTTGCGGCCGGTCTCAAAAACCGGGCGGAAAGGACCGGGTAAGTTCGTTTGATCAGCGCAAACCAGCAAACTAACCGGGTTCTCGATGCCCTGGGTAATCAAACTCGCCGGGACATCCTGGCGCTCTTGAGCGAAAGTCCGCTGCCGGTCGGTTCTATTGCTACTCGCTTACCGATCAGCCGGCCCGCCGTCTCTAAGCACTTGCGTATTTTACAAGAGGCGGGCCTGGTTACGTATAACGAAAGCGGCACGCGTAATATCTTCTCTCTTCGGCCTGCCGGGTTCCAGGAGGCCAGAGCGTATCTGGAGTTGTTTTGGGATGAGGCGCTGGCAAATTTTCAGCGGGTTGCGGCAGAAACCAAGCAGTCTGAGCCATGAGCCAGCCCGCTTCTGAGAATGCCGTGACCAAATCAATCATCGTCGAGCTGGCGGTGGAGCGGGTTTTTTGGGTATGGACGGAACAGATCCACGCCTGGTGGCCGGCCAGTCATTCTCTCAGTGGCGACCCCCAAACCCAGGTATTCATTGAGGGTAAGGTGGGGGGGCGTTTCTACGAACGCGCCTCTAACGGTCTGGAGTACGATTGGGGCGTTGTGGCCGTTTGGGAGCCGCCGTATCGTTTAGCCTTTCAGTGGTATCTTGGCAGTAGCCAGGCGCTGCCCACCAAAGTTGAAGTGCAATTTATACCCCTGGACGAAAACAAGACCCGTATTGAGGTGGTCCACCGTGGGCCGGAATTGGTGGGCGAGTTGTGGTGGCAAAGAAATGAGGTTTTCAAGGCCTCCTGGGATAGTGTGCTAACCAAATTTGTGGCGTTTCTGGCCCCCTGAGTAGGTTGGGTTGAACGGAGTAAAACCTAACGGCAGAGGTTGGATCGAGGTAGGAGACCCAACCTGCTTATCTGGCCGTGAGCGAGGCCAGGTTGACCCATTTCTCGCCCTCTTCAGTTTGGACCAAGCGGTACAGCTTGCTCAAATCTTCAAGGTGGTCAAGATATAAAATGCCATCCAGATGGTCTACCTCGTGATGGACCAGGCGGGCATCCGCGCCGTGCACCTCCATTTCTATGCGCTGGCCCGTTTCAGCCAGGGCGGTAAAGGTCAGGACGTCGGGCCGGGGGGTGTCCCAGGTAGCCAGGCCGGGAATGCTCAAACAGCCATCAAAACCCTTGCGCAGCGGGCCTGCTTTAATGATTTCAGGGTTGATCAGGGTCAATGGGGCTCGCCTTTCGCCCTCATCCTGCCCAAATTGGACCACGCTAACCCGCACATGGACCCCGATTTGTGGGGCGGCCAGTCCTGCCCCGCCGCCATGATCCTCAAGCGTATTCTTGAGGTCTTGAATCAGCTTCCGAATCCGTTTGTCAACCTTCTCTACTTTAAGCGATGGCTTGCGAAGCAGAGGCTCATCTTCAGGATATTGGAGAATTCTGCGGATGGTCATGGCTTAAACAATCCGCATTTTCATCCAGGGGGCCGAGTTGTGAAAGTTAGCCACGGCGCTGCCCGGCGGCACCAACTCATCACAAGCGGCCCGGATCGACTCATCCAGGCGCAGTTCCAGCACCGGCAGAAAATGCTCAAGCTGTTCTAACGTGCGCGGGCCGATGAGCGGCGCGGTAATCCCCGGCTGGTCTTTGACCCACAACACGGCCAATTGGGCGGGCGAGATATTACATTCCTGGGCCAACTGGACAAATTTATGGCCCACCTCGATGCCCCGCGCTGTAATGCGCTCGGCATAGATGCCGCCGCGCAGGCTGGCCCGTGAATCAGCCGGAAGCTTGTGGGCATCACTGTAGCGGCCGGCCAACAAGCCCATGGCCAGCGGTGACCAGGGCAAAAGACCCAGGCCGTAGGCCTGGCACATCGGCACCAATTCGTTCTCGATCCGCCGGTCGAGCAGGTTATAGGGGGGTTGCTCCGAAATAAAGCGCACATAGCCTTTCAACTCGCTAACCATCAGGCCCTCCATCACCTTCCAGGCCGGGGCGGTGGAACTGCCGATGTAGCGGACCTTGCCCTGCCGCGCCAAATCGGTCAGCGCGCTCAGGGTCTCATCTACCGGGATATCGAAGGCCGGGCGGTGAAGCTGGTACAGGTCAATGGTGTCCGTTTGCAGCCGCCGCAGCGAGTCCTCACAGGCTTTCATTAAGTGCAAGCGCGAGTTGCCCCGGTCGTTGGGGCCGGGGCCGGTGGGGTAATGGGCCTTGGTCGCAAGAATCACCTGATCGCGGCGGCCATTTTCGGCCAGCGCCTTCCCAATAATCCGTTCGCTCTCGCCTTTGGCATAGCTGTTGCTGGTGTCAATCAGGTTGATGCCGGCGTCGAGGGCGCGGTTGATCATCTCGATGGACTCGGCTTCAGGGGTGGGGTTGGCCAGATTGTCGGTACCCAAACAGAGCGGGGCCACTTTGACCCCGGTTCGACCTAACATACGATATTCCATCATTACCTGGCCGTGAATCCTGCATCTACGGTAATCATCGCCCCGGTCATATAACTGGCCGCATCCGAAGCCATAAACAACACCACGCGAGCAATTTCGACCGGTTCGGCCATCCGGCCCAACGGCACGCTTGCGGCCAGTCGCTCCATCAATTCAGGCGTAACCGGCTCGGCGCGTTCCGAGGCCAGCATCGGCGTGTTGACCTCGCCGGGGCAAATCGCGTTGATACGAATACCGTCCTTGACATGATCCAGAGCCATCGCCCGCGTAATCTGATGGATCGCTCCTTTGGAAGCGCAATAGGCCACCACCCCCGTTGCCCCCACCTCGCCCCAAATGGAGCCAAAATTAACGATGGCCCCTTTACCCTGCTTTTTCATGGGGCTAACGGCCGCCCGGCTCATAAAAAAGACCCCATTGACGTTGACGTTCAACACTCGCTGCCACTGCTCATCCGAGGTGTTCAGGGCATCGGCCCGGACAATAATGCCGGCCGCATTGACCAACACATCCAGCCGGCCGTGGCGTTCCAGCGCTGTCTCAATGGCCTGCCGACAAAAGGCCGAGTCGCTCACATCGCCAATCACCGGCGGGCCGGCTTCGATCTCCTGGGCAACCTGGGCTGCCAATTCACCGTTGCGGTCAACCATGACCACCTGGCCCCCGGCAGCGCGAAACTCGCGTGCTGTCGCCGCGCCCATCCCGGAGGCGGCGCCGGTAATTACAGCTACTTTTCCCGTAAAATCCATGAGTTTTCCTTTCTGGCTAACATTTGTAACTGAGATAGGGTCAGGCGACCACGTTCAACCAACCGCCATCCACGTAATAAGTCGAACCGACACAATAACTGGCTCGGGGCGAACAGAGAAACACAAAGAAGTCGGCCAGTTCTTCGGGGCTGGCAAAGCGGCCGATAGGGGCTTTCTCCCTGGCTACCTGGTCCAGATAGGCCTGCCAGTCGCCGCCGGTACCGGCGGTGATCTGCTTGGCGGCATCCGTCCAGCCGGCGGTCATAATCAAGCCGGGATTGATGCAGTTGACTCGGATATTGTCGGCAATCAACTCGTCAGACAGACACTTCGACAGCATCATCAGGGCGGCCTTGGTGACGTTATAAATCGGCTCATGGCCCAGCGGCTGCTTGGCGCAAATAGACGAATTGTTGAGGATAACCCCCCCACCCCGGCGGCGCATGGCCGGAACCAGGCCGCGGGCAAAGCGGACGGCGGCCAGCACGTGCAGTTCCCAAAAGTACTGCCACTTGTCGTCGGGGGCGCCCATAATGGTTTCGTTGGTGCCGGTGCCGGCGTTATTGATGAGAATATCCGCCCCGCCAAAGGTTTGTTCCACGGCGGCGACCACCGCCTCAATCTCGGCCGGCCGGGTCACGTCGCAGGCCAGACCCAGCGTCTCGACGCCGTAGCTTTGCTGGATCTGCCGGGCCTGTTCGATAGTGGCCCCCTCATCACGCGCGCACAGCACCACGTGCACCTTTTCTTGGGCCAGGCCCCTGGCCACGGCCAGACCAATCCCGGTGCTGCCGCCGGTGATCACGGCCACTTTATCCTTGAGTTCTAAATTCATCGTTGAACCTTCCTCTGTTTGGTTTTGGATATTATAACATACCGGCCAACCCGGTGACAATCCTTAATTAACCGGGCTGGCGGATATTTAAGCGTTTAACCATAATTCTAAATTTGCTAGATCATCAAACATGCTTATAATGTCGGCGTAAAGTTAGCCATGATCATTACTTACCTGCGCCGCGTTGAATTGAATGGTGGCCATTTTGCCAACAACGGCTGTTGTGAGGCTTGTTTTTGTTGTTGTCAAACCCTGCCAGGCCACTCGACGGAGCGCCGGTTTTAAGCATGCCTTTTTAGCAAGAAACCTGTTTTAGATCAAGCCCATCGAGTTGTCGGTGGGCTTTTTTTATAACTGCCGACGACAGGATTGACAAGATTTTTATCTAATCCTGTAAATCTTGTTAATCCTGTCTAAGACCTCTTTGGTCGAAGGTGGCTCGTCCAGATTAGGATTATCTTGCATGAACTCTAACCTACACCTCTGGGGCGCAGCCAACGCGCCGGTATTATGGTGTAACTGTATCAGGCGGGACTGCCAGTCTCGCTGATAAAGTTATCTGGGCGCTGGCGCCCCCTAACTGAATCAGACCTACGCACTCTCTGAGACTGGTGTTCCCGCGTGACAACCGTAACAACGGTCAGTTCGTGCTGTCCAACACGTCAGGCCTAACCATTTTAGGCCTTACGGGTCGCGCAACACGGTGTGGAACACTGGTCAACGTTGACCGTGTGTAGGTCTTTTTGTTGCCCAAAATCGTAGCTGTGCCTTAAAACCTCTAATACAGATTTCTTGAACACGGAGATAAAACTAATGACAACTACCAGTACGCAAAATCAACTCGCTTACAGGCGGATCACACTCTTGTCTACCTCACCCTTTAATGCCGAAACCGATTTTAGTGAGATCAACCAATACTTCGCCGAGCGCCCGTTAGACGACTTGCTGGCCTGGAGTCTCTCCACCTTTGGCCATAAAGTTTGCCTGGTCACCAGCTTTGGGCCAACCGGCATGGTCGTTTTAGACCACCTGGCTAGATTAAGCCCTGGCGTCAAAGTTATCACCATTGATACCGACTTCTTATTTGAAGAAACCTATGCCTTGCGCGAGCGAGTGCAGCGCCGCTACCCCATTCAGTTGGAGATTCGGAAGTCTAGCCTAACCCCGGCAGTGCAGGGGCAAATCTATCACCCGCAACTCTGGCAGGTCAACCCCGATCTGTGCTGCCATTTGCGCAAAGTGATGCCGCTGACGGAGGTTTTGGCGGGCCTTGAAGCCTGGTTTACGGGCTTACGTCGGGATCAAGCCGCCACCCGCGCCGAGGTACCCCTGGTGAGTTGGGATGCCAAATACAATCTGGTCAAAATTAACCCGCTGTCCAACTGGACCCGCAGTCAGGTCTGGAACTATCTGCTGGAAAACAACGTGCCTTATAACCATTTACACGATCTGGGTTATGCCAGTATCGGCTGTATCCATTGCACCCGCCCCACCGCTGACTCCGCCGATGAGCGGGCCGGCCGCTGGCAGGGGCGTAATAAGGTCGAGTGTGGCATCCACTACAATATTTAAACCGCAGGCTGCGACTCTGCTACCCAATTCGGTCCAATAAAATTTCATTCGCAAGGGAGTTTTCTAGTGAAAACCTATCCGGTTAATCTGGTATTGGAAAACCAACTGGTTATTTTGATTGGCGCGGGTAAAGAGATAGCCCGCAAGCTGCCCGACTTGCTGGAAGCAGGCGCGCGAGTGCGGGTCATCGCTCCGGCGGCGCACCAACTCGTTCGGCGCTATGCCGAGGAAGGGAAAATCGAGTGGCTGGATCGGTGCTACCAGCCCGGTGATTTAAGCGGCGCGTTGATGATCATTGCCGCTACGGGTGACCCAGGCGTCCACGCTGAGATTTGGGCCGAAGGCCAGGCCAATGGACAACTGGTCAATGTGATGGATGTGATTCCTCAATGCAATTTTCACGCCGTCTCGGTGGTGCGGCAGGGTCAACTCACTATCGCCATTGGCACCGGTGGGGCGGCTCCGGCTCTGGCCACGACGCTCCGAAAACGCTTGGCGAAAGGCTTTGGGCCGGAATACGCCGAGTTTTTAGAATACGCCCAGGCCCTCCGGCCCATTGTGGCCGAACGCCTGCCGACCTTCAACCAACGGGCTGATTTTTGGTACAAACTGATCGAGAGTAACGCCATTACCCTTTTGCGGCAAGGTGAGCGAGCTTTATTTGAGGCCAAAGTGCATATGTTGCTGGCTTTGTTTGAGGCTGAGGCGGTCGAGGCCCCCTAAAAACGAGGTCAGACCTACCCCCTGGAAATTGGGCATGCGAGACGACACACCGCCTGGGTTCGGCAACTGGGGCGATCAGCCAAATAAGCGGGTAATCTCATCACGGGCAAAAGTGGGTAGCGGACGTTCCCCGGTCGAGCTAAGCAGCCACCGGCCCCGTTCGGCTGGCTGAACCTGGCCAATGAGACTCGCCTCAATCCCGGCCTGCGCTAAATCTGCCACAATCTTGGGGGTATAGCGCGGGTCGGCGGCAATGAGCAGCGCACCCGAAGCGATCACCCCTAACGGCTCCAACCCAAAATGTCGGCAGAGCGCCAGCGTTTCCGGCAAGTAGGGCAGCGCATCCTCTTTGATTGCTAAGCCCACCCCAGACGCCTGGGCCATTTCGTGTAAGCCCGTCGCCACGCCGCCTTCCGTCGGATCATGCATGGCGTGCACCCCCCCGGCAGCCACCGCAATCGCCGCATCTTTGACGACGCTGATCCCCGGCTTGCATAGAAAATTCGCATAGCGATTAAGATTATCCTCATCAAAATAACGGAGCAGTTGAGCTCGTCTCTCTTTGGCGATGATCGCTGTGGCTTCAATAGCAATGCCTTTGGTCAGGATAATATCATCACCTACCTGCGCGCCGTGGTTGGTGACCAGTTTGTCTGGGGTAGTTTCACCCAGCATCTGGCCAATGACAATCGGGCGGTCCAGGCCGTAGGTAATTTCGGTGTGACCCCCAGCCAGAGTGACCCCCAGTTCTGTGCAAGCAGCGCTGATCTGTCCAAAAATCTGCTCAACCAGGGCTGGCGTACTCTTATTTTCGGGTAAAAGTAGAGTTGCCAAAAACCAGCGGGGCGTGGCTCCGGCGCAGGCCACATCATTGGCATTAATGTTGACCGCATACCAGCCAATCTCGCTGGTGGCAAAGGTGATGGGGTCGGTGGTGGCAACCAGGTAGCGGTCACCCATATCAATCACGGCCGCATCTTCACCCACCGCCCCACCTATAAGCAGGCGAGGGTCGGTAGGCGTATATTGGTTTAAGAGTCGAGCTAAATCTGCGGCTGGCAATTTGCCAAGTGGATAAACGGACATGCGACACTTTCTATTAAAATAGGTTTATAAAAGAACAAAGGGCCACACTGATGTGTGACCCTTTGCCGCGCCGTAGCATTCTACCCTTTAGTGGGAGGCGATGCTACGGCGCTGCTCATGCTACTACTATCTTTCACTAGCATCACCTCCTTGTATTTAGGATGGCGATTTAGGAGCGCAAGATTATGTTTATTACCTTACGCTGATATAGCCGATATTATTACACAAAGCTGACATCTTGTCAATACGCAATTCAGGTTTGCCGGATAAGCGTAGGGTAGCTTGTGAACTGGCCAGGGTCAGAGTCTGGGAATATGATTTTGTCTGCTATAGATATTCAGATAATATTTTTGGGTAGGGGTACGGCCTTGCGCCTGCCCTACCGGGGGCGACCGCAAGAGTTCGCCTCTACAAAATTCAAAATGTTTTTCTGAACATCTATAGCTGAGCCTATAGCCAACAAACTACAGCCGATCTAGGCTCCGGTGAGGTTAAAATAGCAAATTAATTGGATCAAAACTTTGGCCGATAACCGGTTTGTAAACCCGAACCTGAGGGGCTAAAGCTTTCAAGGTGGTTTCAAATTTGGTCAAATCGTTTAGCCCGCTCAACGGCGGGAAAAAATTATCCCAGTGATGCGGAATAACTACCTTGGGGCTTAAGCGGGCGGTCAGTTTGGCCGTGGTCAGGCTGGTATCGGGATTGCTTTCGACCGGCAGCAAGGCCAGATCGGGTTGCAGGTCGGCCACTTCGGTTTCGATCCAATTGGCGCTGCTGAAATGAACGATAGACAGGCCGTCAATTCGAAAAAAATAACCTATTTCTTCGCCCGGTGGCCAGGCTCGCACCAATTCGCCCAGGTGGTCTGGCATCTGTAGATTGCGAATGAGCTGGCGCACTGCCGGCAGCTTACCATTGGGGTGGACCGGGCTAGCCAGGGCTTGCCAGCTCAGGCTGCCTACGCGCTTGGACATCTGGGGCATAACCTTTTGCAGGTTGTGCTTTGAAACCCCCTGCTTGACCAGACGCTGGCAAACAGGCTCAATCGCATGGACGATGGCCCCGGTTTGTTGGGCTAAAGCCGGCGTATCCAGAGCGTGGTCAAATCGGCCATCGGTCAGGAAGATTTCGTCCACCGCCGCCAGGTCGGCCAATTGGATTGGCAAAACAGGCTGGGCCAGAGGGGGACGAGAGAGAAAAGGGTCAATCAAGAGGATAGCGCCTTCACTGGTATCTACTTTAAAGCCGGCTGCGCCAAGCCAGGTGAGTTGCAAGTTTTACATCCTTAACATAGGGCAGAATTGACCCCCATGATAGCGTGGGCTGAATGAATGTCAAACTTGACCCTCAATTTAACCCGATTTTGAGCCAAGTGTTTGGTATTGTCAATGGCTCTAGCTGTGGTAAAATAACTAGCGGTTGGCCCGCAGTGGTTCTTGACTGAGAAATGGAGAAGAGTTTGTGACGATTCGCGTTTTGCCGCCCGATGTGGCGGCCAAAATCGCCGCCGGAGAAGTGGTCGAGCGACCGGCTTCGGTGGTGAAAGAGCTGGTTGAAAACGCCATTGACGCCGGAGCCAGAACGATTCGGGTAGAAGTTCAGAGCGGCGGTAAACGGCTGATCCGGGTGATGGACGATGGCAGCGGTATCAGCGCTGAGGAAGTGCCCCTGGCTTTTGCCCGGCACGCGACCAGCAAGTTGGCCTCGGTGGAGGATTTGAGCCGGGTAACTACGCTCGGTTTCCGGGGTGAGGCGCTGGCCTCGGTCGCAGCGGTGTCGCAACTGACCCTGGTTTCTCGCCCGGCGGCCCAGGCCGCGGCCATCCGTATTCGGCTGGAGGGCGGGCAGCAGATATCGCTGGGCGCCGCTGGCTCCCCTGGTGGCACCATCATTACTGTGGAAAACCTGTTCTACAATGTGCCGGCCCGGCTTAAATTTCTCAAAGCCGATGCCACCGAGGCGGCTCACATCCATCGGATTGTGTCGTACTATGCCCTGGCTTATCCGCACATTCGTTTTGCTTTGCACAGCGACAACCGCATCACTTTTCAAACCAATGGCAGCGGTGACTTATTTGATGCTTTGGCGGCTGTTTTTGACCTGGAAACTGCCCGGCAGATGATTCTGGTTGAGCATGGCCAGCCAGAGGAGGCAATGGGTCTGGCGGTGCATGGTTATGCCGGCGCACCGGCCCTGCATCGAGGCGCGCGCGATCAGATTATCTTTTTTGTCAACCGGCGCTGGATTCAAGATCGCTCGCTCAACCAGGCCGTGGTCCAGGCCTATCATACCTTCTTGCCGGTGGGGCGTTTTCCGGTGGCGGTATTGAACATTGAAATAGATCCGGCCGAGGTGGATGTCAACGTACATCCGACCAAGGCGGAGGTCAAGTTTAGAGAGCCGCGCGAAATCTTCAAAGCCGTACAGAAAGGGGTGCGTCTGGCCGTGACGGAGGCCGCGCCCGTGCCGGTCTATGGGGGACACCCCCCTGCTACCTATAGTTTTCAGGGTGATTTTGGCGGCCATGCCGGCGACACCGCTCCCTGGCGCACTTCATTTGAGGGGCACAGTGGGGCAAGTTTCAGCCAGTTTGGCTTTGAAGCTCAACGTACCTGGCCGCTCTCGCCTGGTAGCGACGCTGGCGAAGGCCAAGCCAAGGTTGACTCTCTTGTGCCGCAGGGTATGCCCTTAATGCGGGTGGTGGGGCAGATTCAACAGATGTACATTGTCGCCGAAGGGCCAGATGGCCTCTATTTGATTGACCAGCACGCGGCCCACGAGCGAATTTTGTATGAGAAGCTGGCTGCGCAAAAAGCCCAAGCCGTGGTAGCCCGCCAACAGTTGTTGGAGCCGGTGGTGGTGGAACTCTCACCGGGACACGCCGCTCTGATCGAAGCCGAGCTAGAGGCTTTGATGGAGGTAGGTTTTGAACTGGAGCCGTTTGGCGGCGCCACCTATCGTATCCGGGCCGTCCCCGATATTTTGGGCAACACCAACCCAGCTCAGGCTCTGGTTGACATTTTGGCTGAGATGGCCGACGGAGCGATCCCCTTGGCCCGCGAAACTCACGAAAAGATTGCGATTACAGTTTGCAAGCGCGCTTCGATCAAAGGGGGGCAAATTTTGTCGCCGGAAGAGATGCGCGAGTTGGTCCGCCAACTTGAGGCCACCAGCGCCCCCAGAACCTGCCCACATGGCCGTCCCACTATGATTCACCTCAGTGCGGCCCAGTTGGCAAGAGAGTTTGGGCGGCTATAAGCTTGCCCTTTATCCCAGAGAACAGGCCAATAACTTGCTCTAACGCTTTCTCTCGGCCACCCACAGATCCACCAATCCGCGCCAGCGTTCGTGGTGCTCAATCGTCAGGCCGGCTTTGGTGAGGTGTTTCTGCCAGGTGATTGGGGAAAAGAAACTAAATGCGCCGGGTCCGAACGCGGCAAAGTTGACCCAGTCTCGCCCGTGCTCGGCAATGAGGAGACGCCCACCGGGTTTAAGCACGCGGGTAAACTCGGCAAAGAGGGCATCACGGTCGGCGGCGTCCTGTAACTCGTGCAGACTGAAATTGCAGGAGATGACGTCGGCCCAATTGTGGGGCAAGGGTAATTTGCTGGCCTGGCCGGGCCGCTGATAGATGCGCCGTTCGGCCCGCACGGGTGGCTCGAGCTCTCGCGCCCGGCGCAGAGCGGCATCGGGCATTTTTTTGGCGTCGTAAATGTCAATCAAAAAGTAATGACCCCCCTTGAAATTAGGTAAGAGACCACGCGTGCCGCGCAACTTTCCGCAGGTGATGTCAACAACTACGTTAGCTTGAGCCACTTGGCCCAACTCGGCCAGACGATCATACTCGTGCTGCTGGCCCCAATCATAAACGATGAATGAAGCGGTCAGGATGCTGATGATAAGCCCAAGCGCGCCGACTCCACTGAGGATGAAAAGCCAGCTCCATGGGGAGGGCAGTAAGGCGCCAACCATCAGGGCAACCCCCCCGAAGAATAGTAAGCCGGCAAAAATAGGCCAGTTGTAGAGCAGGGTTGAAATTGTGCCCGAATAATGGCGATTGCTCAACAAACTGGGAAACAATCTGGTTTCAGATTTGACCGTCATAGTACGCTCCTCAAACGAGCACCCAAAAGGCGTTGTCTTTGTACGTTCATATATTTCAGAAATGTATGAAACTTATGGACAAATAAAAAACTACGAAACCAAATTCCTCACGCGCAGGGCTTTGCCCATTAATTTCAAAATACTGGTGGGCGACTGCATCTCCAGGTCTTTATAGACTTCCATCCCTGTTTCAAAAAAATCGAGCAGGTTTTTCAGTTGCTCTCGTTCGTATTTACCTTCGGTATCTGACATCTGGTTGAGCCGGTTGACGCTTTCGCGCAGAACGTCGATGGTGGGGTCAACCTCTCTTTTTTTGCGTTCGCGGGCAATAATCCGAAACAAAGTCCAGACATCCTTCTCGGTGGTATAAAACTCTCGCCGTTCGCCCTTGATATGCACTCGGCTGACAATGCCCCAGGCAATCAATTCGCGCAGGGCCATACTGACATTGCCCCGGCTAATTTCTAACTCTTCCATAATTTGGTTGGCGCAGAGCGGCTCCGGCGAAATAAATAAGAGGGCATGCACTTGAGCCATGGTCCGGTTGATGCCCCAAAGCGACCCCTGTTCACCCCAGTGTAAAATGAACTTATCTTTAATCTCGTTGAGTTCGCTCATACCTGTTCCAAATATTCAGAAATTACTGAAAATATTGTAGCACAAGCCTGATACAGAGTCAATTGCAGAAATAGGGCTGCCTTTAACGAAGACTCTTTGGGTGAACGATGTGCATGCTTCCAGTGAAATCCCAATCATATGGAAAATTATCTGGAAGGGTAAACTCGCAGAGCCTTAACCTCCGCCAAACATAACCCAGGCGATGATAAAACCCAAAATGGTATTAAACACGGTTGCGCCCAGAAAAACCCAAACGGGCCTGGCGCCCATCGCTTTAAAGTCGCTAAAAGATAAGCCCCACCCAATGCCGATAAAGGCCAGCGTTAGCGCCCATTGGCGCAGATTTTTCAGGTCATTTAACTGGTCAGCAGAAAACAAACTCAGACTGGCCAATACCGACAGCAGGATAAATCCGAGCACAAACTTGGGGAAGCGATCCCAGATAAGTTTGGGGCTGGGCTGTTGGCCGGCTTCTTGCTGCTCAATTTTTAATACCCAGTACAAAGCCAGCAGAAAGGCTGCCACGCCGATCAGGGCATTTTGAGACAACTTGACAATCGTGGCCACTTTAACCGCCTCTTCGCCATAGATGGTGCCGGCTCCCACTACCGCGGCGGTGGTGTCAATATTGCCGCCAAACCAGGCTCCAGCCCACTCCGGCGACATCCCGATCACTCCGGCTACCCAGGGCAGCAGCACCATCAGGGGCAAGGCCACCAGGATGACCAGAGCGGTAACGTAAGCCAGTTGCTCCCGCCGGGCCACCACCGCCCCGGTGGCGGCAATGGCCGCCGACACCCCACAGATTGAGACCGCGGCGCTCATCACTGCGCGCAATTTGTTATCCAGCTTGAGCAGACCACTTAACCACCAGGTAAAAAAGAAGACAGCCGTAATCAAAATAACCGCCTGGATCATTCCCCTAAGACCAACACTCATAATTTCGGCCAGGTTGACCCCGGCGCCTAACAGAACCAGGCCAATTTTCAAAAATA
>CAZRYD010000172.1:8231-13774 GCA_964604225.1 uncultured Caldilineaceae bacterium | reverse complement strand
AAATAACAGAGGAGCTTATGTTAAAAGAATTCAGAGATTTTATCAACCGGGGGAATGTGATTGATCTGGCTGTGGCTGTGATCATCGGCGGAGCTTTTACTGCGATTGTCGGTTCACTGGTGAATGACATCGTTACGCCTGTCCTGGGATTATTGCTGGGGGGTGTTAACTTTGCCGGCCTGGCCATTACCGTGGGCGAGGCGTCGATCGGCTATGGCAATTTTATTCAGGCGATCATCAACTTCCTGATTATCGCCTTTGTAATCTTCTTGATTGTGCGGCAGATCAATCAGTTTAACCAGGCCAAAGAAGCTGCGCCAGCGCCGCCACCCCCACCCGAACCGTCGGCGGAAGAGAAACTCCTGGCCGAAATCCGCGACCTGCTTAAAGCAAAAGCTTAACTTGCTGTGAAATCCATGAAATCAAAGGAGTATAAAAAATGAACTATCTTTTTTGGATCTTGGTCGGTATCATTATCGGCTGGATTATTGAATGGGTCATCGACTGGCTGTTCTGGCGCAAGCCGGGTGGACAAGCGCTGGAAAAGCTGACCGCAGCCGAAACGGAAAATCGCCGCTTGCAGGCGCAGTTGGCCGAAAAGGAGCAGAAGCTGGCCCAACTGGAAGCTGAAAATGGCCGCTTACAGGCAGCAGGAGCGACCGGTCTCGGTCTGGCCGGGCCTGAAACGCGTACTCGCCAGGCACACCTGAGCGACCTGGAGGCCACGCAGGTCCGCTCCCAGCCTGTGCCAAAAGATCGGCTGGAGGAAATTGATGGGATTGGGCCGGCGTATGCCAAACGCCTGAATGAGGCGGGAATTTATTCCTTTGCCCAATTGGCTCAGCAGACCCCAGCGCGGCTACAAGAAATTATCAAGCCCGAAGAGTGGCAAAAAATCGAGCCGGAGCGCTGGATTGCCCAGGCCCAAGCTATGGGCGACCCGGATCAACTGGAAGATATTGACGGGATTGGCGAAGTGTACGCTCAACGGCTGAACAAAGCCGGGATTTACACCTTTGCCCAATTGGCGGAGGTCAGTCCTGAACGAGTCCGTGAGATCATCAATCCCGAAGAATGGCAAAAAATTGAACCAGAGAGCTGGATCGCTGAGGCCAAAGAGCTGGCGGCCCAAAACAGTGGCCGTGCCGCTACAGGAGCATAGCTCATGAAACAACATCGGACGGCTGAACAAGTCAAAAAATATGACTATTTTAAGGTTATCACCTTTGGTATTCTGGTGCTGCTGTTGTTGCTGGCCTATGGGTTTCTTCGCCCGGCCGAGCCATCTCCTGCCGCAACTGTGGCCGAAGTGACCTCAGAGCCGGAGACCCCCGCCTCTCAGACCCCCCCGACTGCTGCAAGCAGTAGCGATTCTGGGGCTGCAGTGACCACGGAAGCCGAGAGCGCTGCCCCCCAAACGGCTCCGACTGCTGAAAGTAGTAGCGACTCTGGGACTGCAGCGACTACAGAAGCCGAGAGCGCTGCTCCCCAAACGGCTCCGACGACTGAAAGTAGCACCGGTTCCGGCGCTGAATCCACCTTAGAGGCAGAGGCGACCACCCCTCCCCCTGCTTCCACCACGGAAGCAAGCGCGGGTTCTGAAGCTGAAGTTAAGCTGACTACTCCTACGCTCGACTTACCCGCTGGTAAATTGACTGCCGGACCGCTGACACTGACCGGCACTGGTGAGCCTGGGACAGAGGTGGAGATTGTGGTGGACGGTCAGGTTGTCGGCAAAGCAACGGTGGGCAGCAACGGGACGTGGAGTTTCAACGCCGATTTGCCCGAACCCGGCGAGTATCAGGTAAGCGTGCAAAATGTAGACGCCGCCGGCCAAGTTTTGGCCGCTTCCGAGGCTGTCGCTCTGACGGTGGAAGCCGCCGAAACTGCCCCTGTGGTAGTCGCCCCCACTTTGGATATACCCGCTGGCGGCATCGTGACCAGCCCCGGTGAGGTGGTGCTGACCGGCGCGGGCGAGCCGGGGAGTGAGGTGGAAATTGTTGTCGATGGCCAGGTTGTCGGCAAAACCACAGTCGGCAATGATGGCAAATGGGATTTTACCGCAGCGCTTGCCCCTCAAACAAGGGCTTATGAGCTTAGCGTTCAAGCCGTGGATGCGGCTGGACAGGTCTTAGCGGTCACTGAGCCGGCCTCGCTAACGATTGCCGCGCCTGTTTCTGCCGGGGCGGCGCCAACGCTCGACCTGCCCGCTGAGGGGTTGACCGCCGGGCCGGTGACGCTGACCGGCACCGGGGAACCGGGTTCCCAAGTACAGGTGGTGGTTGATGGCCAGCCGGTGGGTACGGCCACGGTAGATAGTGAGGGTAGGTGGAGTTTCCCCACTGAATTGACCAAGGCGGGTGACTATGAGATTGGGGTGCAGAGTGTTGACGCCGAAGGCAAGGTTGGGGCAGCTTCTGAAGTAATGGCAGTTAGGGTGACTGAAGCTGAGAAGGCAGTGGCTGAGGCTCCGGCGTCGCTAGACCAGGGTGATGGTCAAGCCTACATTGTCCAGGCCGAGGACTGGTTGAGCAAACTGGCCCTCAAATTCTACAACGATATGACCCAATACCCGGTTATTGTGGAAGCCACCAACGCTAGAGCTAAGGAAGATAGTAGCTTTACTGTTATTACCAACCCTGACCTGATTGAAATCGGCCAGAAAGTGTGGATTCCTAACCAGACGCCATAGGCTTGGATAGGGGCAGGTCGCAGACCTGCCCCTCGTTTTTCCGAGGCTGGCGGTCTTACGCCTCCAGGCACTTGATGTAATTTTGAGGCAGGTGACACATCCCCACATCGGCGCTGACCTGGCTGGCCTGCAAATCTCCCAAATGTTGCAACTCGCCGACGTGCTCATAGCTAATGACCAGGGGAATGTTGGGCGGGAGGTTGGGCACAACGTCCACGCTATTGACCACCCGATACGTTTGCGGGACGAGTTTATTGTAAAAATTTACAAACTCGGCATTACCCACTTTGGGCGAACCAAAGGTGTAAGCGCTAACCACCTTATCGGGCAGATTGTACTTAATATCCACCGCACACAAGGTGGCTAAAGCACCCCCCAGGCTGTGGCCGGTGCAGACAATTTGCTGGTGTGGCGTTTCTTTGGCGGCCTTAAACATGGCTTCGCGCACCGAACCGTAGGTCTCAATAAAACCGTAGTGAACCTTGATGGCGGTGTTGCCCTTTTCACCGTAAGCAAAATCGGCCGGCATAAACTTCAAATCATTGATCCAGTCGGCGATGCCGGTTTCTTCTGAGCCGCGAAAGGCCAGGATGAATGTATTGCCGTAAGCCACGCCAAAAATGCCTTGCGTATCCGTCCCGGCGTTTTCAAATCGGCCCAGCAGTTGAAAATCTTTCATATCAAAGCCTTTGCCATAGGCAGCGTGAGCAATTCGCGCGCACAACATGGCCATTTTCGTATCCATTTCTGTACCTCCTGGATTCGCTTGATAAATATAGCCAACTATAATCAGAAAGATTGATCTCATTTTAATGAGATTTGACCTGAAAGCAAACTATTTCTGGCTCAACGCAGCGGCTACAAGATTCATAAACTATGAGCAACTGGTATCAACTGAGTGCGGAGGAAGTTTTACAACAATTGAATACAGGGAGTGAACAGGGCCTCACCGAGGCTGAGGCGGCTCGCCGGCTGGAGCAGTATGGTCCTAATGCCCTGATCGAGCAGAGCTTGAAAAGCCCCTGGAAAATCTTGTTAGAACAGTTGGTCAATGTGATGACGATCATCCTCATCGTTGCGGCCATCATCTCCTTCTTTTTAGGTGATTTACTGGATGCCGCGGTGATTTTGGCCATTGTCGTGCTCAATGCCGCTTTAGGGTTTCGCCAGGAATATAAAGCCGAGAAATCGATGGCGGCGCTCAAGCAGCTTGCGGTGCCGACGGTAAAAGTGCGCCGCGAAGGGCAGGTCAAAGAAATCTCCTCCCGTAATTTAGTGCCGGGCGATATTGTTTTGTTGGAAACAGGCAACAAAGTCCCGGCCGATGGCCGACTGCTGGAGAGCGCCAACCTGCGTCTGGAAGAAGCGGCCCTCACCGGCGAGTCGGAAGCTGTAGAGAAACATGCCGAGGCCGTCTATCAGACTGAAGAAGCCCTGGGCGACCGGCTCAATATGGTCTACATGGGCACGGCGGCGAGCTACGGCCATGGTCTGTTGGTGGTGGTCACCACCGGCATGCAAACCGAACTGGGCCACATTGCTAACCTGATTCAAACCGTTGAACGGGAACCGACTCCCTTGCAACAGCGTCTCGACCGGCTGGGCATGGTCTTGGCGGCGGCGGCGTTGGTTATCGTGGGCGTGATTTTTGTCTTGGGCCTGCTGCGGGGTAACGAGTTAGGTGAGGTCTTTCTGACGGCGGTCAGCCTGGCCGTGGCGGCAGTGCCGGAGGGCCTGGCGGCAGTGGTGACGGTGGCGCTGTCTTTGGGGGCGCAGCGGATGCTGGCCCGGCATGCGCTTATCCGCAAATTGCCGGCGGTGGAAACGCTCGGCTCGGTGACGGTGATTTGCTCCGACAAGACCGGCACCTTGACCCAAAACAAAATGACCGTGACCGTGCTCGACATTGCCAACCGGCGGATTGACCTGAATGAGCAGATGGCTGGCGGCAGCCTGGAGGTAGTCAAGGCTAACGGCCAAATTTCGGTTCCGGCTGTCCAGCCCACCCTGGACCTATTGCTGCTGGGTGGCGCCCTATGCAATGATGCCGTGCTGCAATCCGACCCCCAAAAGCCTGACGCCTACCACGTGGTCGGTGACTCAACCGAAGGCGCGCTGTTGTTGGCCGCCGCTGAGTTTGGGCTGCTCAAAAGCGATTTGGATCGGATTTTTCCGCGAGTGGCCGAGCAACCCTTTGAGTCTGTGCGCAAGCGGATGACTACGGTGCATCGCCGCCCGCAAACTGATAAGGATATCCCTCCCCGCCTGGCCGAGGTTTGGGCCAGACGACCCCGCCCCGAAGCGCCCTACGTGGCCTTTACCAAAGGCGCGATTGATGGCTTGCTGGGGATTGCCAGCCAGGTTTGGGTGGAAGGTCGCCTCGAACCGCTGGACGATGCCTGGCGGGAGCGGCTAATGGCCTCCCATGACCAGTTGGCTCAAAACGGGATGCGCGTGTTGGGGGTGGGAGTGCGCCCACTAGCGGAGGTTCCCACGGAGAAGTCACCCGAAAGCTTGGAGCACGACCTGATTTTGTTGGGTCTATTTGGGATGATTGACCCGCCCCGGCCTGAGGTGAAGCAGGCCATCGTCACCTGCCGCACGGCGGGCATTCGCCCGGTGATGATTACCGGCGACCACCCCCTGACAGCGCGCTACATCGCCGCTGAATTGGGCATCAGCCAGAGCGACAACTTCTTGACCGGCCAGGAATTGGACCGGCTCCCGCTTGAAAAACTGGCGCAAACGGCTACTGATGTCTCCGTTTTTGCCCGGGTAGCCCCGGAACACAAATTAAACCTGGTCGAAGTGTATCAAAACCAGGGGCATATTGTGGCCATGACCGGCGATG
>CAZRYD010000172.1:3081-8221 GCA_964604225.1 uncultured Caldilineaceae bacterium | reverse complement strand
ACTGGACGACAACTTTGCCACCATTGTCGCCGCCGTGGAAGAAGGCCGGACGATTTTTGATAACATCCGTAAATTTATCGCTTATCTGTTGAGCTGCAATTCCAGCGAGTTGGGGGTGATGCTGGTGGGGCCGCTGCTGGGCATGCCCCTGCCGTTGTTGCCCCTCCAGATTTTGTGGATGAACCTGGTCACCGATGGCCTGCCGGCCCTGGCCCTGAGCGTCGAATCCGCCGAACGCAACATCATGCGCCGCCCGCCCTATTCAACCAGGGGCAGTATCTTTGGCCCCCGCATGGTCCGCACCATCATTGGCATGGGCCTGGTGATGACGCTGGTGTCGTTGGGGCTGGGCTACTTCTCCTGGCGGGTGGAGCAACCCGCGTGGCAAACCATGATCTTTACCACCCTGGTCATGTCGCAAGTCTTTTTTGCCCTGGCCGTTCGCTCCGAACATGACTCACTGTTTACGATTGGCCCTTTCTCAAATCGGGCTATGATCGGCGCGGTGTTTTCGACCTTTTTGTTGCAACTGGCCGTGATCTACTTGCCCTTCCTGCAACCCGTTTTTGAGACGACGGCCCTGTCGGCCGGGGAACTGGCGCTTAGCCTGGGCTTAAGCACCGTACCCTTCGGGGTGTCCGAATTAGAAAAATTAATCAGGCGACAACGTGAAAGGGGCTAATTTATGCTGCCATTAAGGGATATGAACCCAACCCGCCGCCTGCCCGTGCTAACCTACCTGTTGATTGTCATCAATGTGCTGGTTTTTCTGTGGGAGTTAAGCCTCTCACCGCCTGCCTTAGAGGCCGCCCTGAACACGCTTTCAGTAGTTCCGGCCAATGTTTCCAGACAGCTCTTCTCCCTGGAGACTATTTTGGATATCAGCCGCAGTATGTTCTTCCATGCCGGTTGGAGCCACCTGTTGGGTAATATGCTCTATCTGTACCTGTTTGGCGATAATATTGAAGATCGCTTGGGGCAAGTGCTGTATCTGGTGCTTTATTTTGCCAGTGGTTTTGCCGCCGCCTTCGCTCAGGTGGCGATTGATCCGACTTCGCCGATTGTACTGGTAGGCGCGAGTGGAGCGATTGCCGGCGTGTTGGGCAGCTATCTAGTTTTTTTTCCCGGTGTGCGCGTGCGCGGCATCGTACCCCTCTTTTACATCGGTATGTGGTCCGAATGGCCGGCCTGGCTGGTCATTGGCCTGTGGTTTGGGCTGCAACTTTTCAGCGGCGTGGCCTCCCTCGGGGTCGAAACCGCCGGTGGGGTGGCCTTTTTTGCCCATATCGGCGGCTTTGTCTTGGGCATGCTTCTGACCTGGGTCTTCATGCTCTTTATTCCGCAGCCACCTCGCGACTACCGGCAGGAGATGCTGTATGAGCGGGCCAGGCGCTACCGCTATTGATGATTGATGACTTTAAATAACGCCGAGACGAAAATATTGGCTCTGATTCCGGCCTACAATGAAGGGCTGCGGGTGGCTAAGGTGGTCGAGGGCGCGCGCGTCCACCTGCCGGTGTTGGTGGTGGATGATGGTTCCACCGACGACACCGCCACCCAGGCCCAGGCTGCCGGAGCGAGCGTTTTGACCCAGACTCCCAACCAGGGCAAAGGCGCTGCTTTGCAAGCCGGTTTTCGCTGGGCCATCGCCGCGGGGTACGAGGCAGTGATTACTCTTGATGCCGACGGCCAGCACGACCCGGCTGAAATTCCCAAATTTGTGCAGGCCTATCAGACCCGCCGGGCCGATTTGATAATTGGCCAGCGGAATTTTAGCCAGATGCCGCCGCTGCGCCGCCTGGCCAATTGGTTAGGCGGTTTAACCTATTCCTGGGCCGTAGGCCAGCCGATCCCCGACAACCAATCCGGCTACCGGCTGATTAGCCACCGGCTGCTGGCCGTGCTGCTTGAGCAGAAGGCGGAACAAGGTTTTGAATATGAGGTCGAAATGATTACAATATGTGTCCGGCGTGGTTTTATTTTGGCCTGGGTGCCCATCCAGACCATTTACGCCGGCGAAACGAGTCACATCCAGCCCATTCAGCACACCAAAAATTTCTTGCGTCTGCTCTGGCGCACCCGGCATACAGCTTAAATGAATCGATTGGAAAGCAAAAAATTTATTTCTCTGAGCGTTTCCAAATGGCTGTGGCGAGGTTTGGTTATTCTGCTTAGCCTCTCTGTGTTGTGGCTCAGCCGCCACCAGCTTATTGATCTGCTGCACTTCTTCAGAGACCGCGAGGCCGTGACCGCTTATCTGGAGCCGCTCGGCTGGTGGGGACCGCTGCTCTTTTTGGCCATTGTCATCTTCCAGGTGCTGACAGCCACCATCCCCGGTCACGCCTTGATGATTGCCGCCGCCTATCTCTATGGCTTTCCTCTCGGCTTGGCCCTCAACACGCTGGCTGGAGTCGGGGCCAGCCAATTGGCCTTTGCCATCGCTCGCCGGATCGGTCAACCCTGGGTGAGCCGAGTGGTGTCCGAAACGATCCTGAGCCGGTGGCAGAGCGTAGCCGAACGGCATGGATTCATCTTCTTTCTCATCTGTTTTTGGTTGCCCATTGTACCCCATAATGCTACCAACTACATCGCCGGGTTGAGTTCAATTTCATTTTGGCGTTTCTTTTGGGCCAATCTCCTGGGCCGCTTGCCGGGGATGATTGTGATCAGCCTGCTGGGGGCCTACGGGCTTGAACTGTCGTGGCCGCAATGGGGCCTCATCGCTGTGGTCGGACTGCTGGCCATTGCTATAGGTCGTTATCTGGCTCCGAAATTGGAGCGTCTTTAGACTCGTTTGGTTGACCCCGCCTGGGTTAAGCCCGTCTAAAGCTCATTTTTTCCCCCTCACCGGACAAAAACAGTCTATCTTGCTTTGCGCCCACAATGTTGCCTGTGTTATACTGCGCCGCTGGAGTGCTTTTAATGCAACAGATTTTTCGTGTAATCATTATACTCTCAACCCTCTTTTTCCTGTTCAAAATGCCGCCTGCTTCGGCTCAGAATGGACCGCTGGTGCTGGCTTTCTACTATGCCTGGTTTGACCAAAATACCTGGACCTCCGGCCAGGCCGCCGACTCGCCGGCCGAGCCGTACAATTCGGCGGATCGGGCAACCATCGAGCGGCAGGTTGCGCAGGCCCAAAGCGCCGGAATCGACGCCTTTGTCCAATCTTGGTACGGCCCCCAGGAGGCCGGCAACCAGACCGAAACCAATTTTCGTACCCTGCTGGATGTCGCCCAGGCTAAAGGTTTTAAAGCCGCCGTAGATTTTGAGGTCAGCAGTCCCTTTCTGGGCAGCGTCTCCGCCGTGACCGATGCCCTGGCCAAACTGCTGGCGACCCACACCCAGCATCCGGCTTATTTGCGCTACCAGGGTCAGCCGGTCATCTTCTTCTGGCGGCAGCAGCAATTTTCGGTGGAGCAGTGGGCCGCCATCCGCAATCAGGTTGACCCCAACCACACCAGCCTCTGGATTGCCGAAGGGACTGAGTTGGCCTACCAATCCGTCTTCGATGGCCATCATCTCTACAGCATCGCCTGGGCGGCCTCGCCGGCCGATCAACTGGCCAAGTGGGGCGAACGGGTCCGCTCTTATGCCGCAACCAACGGCCTCAAGCGCCTGTGGGTGGCTACCGCCATGCCCGGCTATGACGACACCCACCTGCCACGAGCCAACGCCTTTGCCGTGCCCCGGCGCAACGGTGATTACTACCGCGAAACCTGGCGGGGCGCGGTGGCCAGCCAGCCGGACATGATTATCATCACCAGTTTCAACGAGTGGCCGGAGGGGACCCAGCTTGAGCCAAGCGTAACCTACGGCAATCTCTACCTGGATGTTACCCGCGAGTTGGTTGCGGCGCTACGCGGTAGCCCGCCGTCCGCGCCGGTTCCAGCGGCTGGAACAGCCGCTGCCTCGACCTCCACCTCGGAACCGCCTACTGCCACCGCCGAACCTGCCGCCACCCCCACCGACCCCTACATCACGGCCTCAGAGGGAGCCAATATCCGCAGTGGCCCGGATACCGCTTTTGATCGCATCGGCCAACTGGCGGCCAACAGCCCGATTAGCGTCATCGGCAAAACAGCCACCGCTGACTGGTGGCAGATCAATTTCCCACGCGGGTCCGATGCCACCGGCTGGGTCAACGCGGAGGTAGTCGAATTTGTCGGCCAGGCCGAGGACGTGCCGGTGGTCGAAGCGCCCAGTCCCGCCCAGGCATCCAGCACCGCTAAAGCTAACCTCCAAGCGTTGGCCACGTTGACGGCGACGCTGACCGTGTCCAGTACCACCCCCAGCGTCAAAATTCCGGCCGGTGGGGTGAATGTCCGCCGCGGTCCGGGTCTTGATTTTGATTTGCTGGGGCGGCTCGACGCAGGCGCTGAGGCGGTGGTGGTGGGTCGGAGCGAAACCGGCGAGTGGTGGCAGATAAAATATGGCAAAGGCGAAGCTGGCCTGGCCTGGGTGGCCGCGGCCGTGGTCGATTTTAACGGCGATGCCGAGAGCGTGCCCACCATCGTGTCGGGTGTGCCCACGCCGACCCCCTCGGCGACGCCAACTGCCACCGCAACGCCCCCACCCACCCTGACGCCGACGCCTAGCCCGACCGAACCGATCATCGCCGGGACGATTGAGGTGACTGACCCGATCAATGTCCGGGCTGAACCCTCAACCGAGAGCGACCTGTTGGGCGGTCTGTACCAGGGCGATAAGGCGGATGTCCTGGCCGTCAGCCGGGATGGTCAGTGGTGGCAGATCGATTTTTCCGACGGGCCGGATGGTACCGGCTGGGTGGCCGCCGAATTTGTGCGCTTCCAGGGGGACAAAGAGGCTGTGCCCATCTTTGGGTTGGGCACTATCACCCCGACGCCCCGGGCTACCCATACCCCCACCCGCACCCCTACACCCAAGCTGCCCACCCTGGCCGAACTGCCGACCCTGGCCCCGACAGCCACCTCGATTTACCAACCGACCGCCGCCGCCCTGCTGGCTCAACGCGGTACCCCCGACCCAATCCTGAGCGAACTACCCGACGAGTCGCGCTCTGCCTTTGATTGGGTTGATTTTCCCTGGGGCATTCTGAGCCTGGTCCTCATTGCCGCCTTTTTCTGGTATCAATTCTATTGGCGCAAGCGGCGCTAGT
>CAZRYD010000172.1:0-2981 GCA_964604225.1 uncultured Caldilineaceae bacterium | reverse complement strand
AACCAACAGAGCGACCTGCGGGCCGCTCTGTTTTTATTTGGCTAAAAGGAGCGAACCATGTAAGCCTCATCCACTAAAACTATCGTTTGTAATCTGCCCGCCCCAAAAGGGGCGAGTAAAACAGGGCCGCCAGCGAACAGGCCCTGTTTTTTTATTTTATGGTCTGAGGAGTATTAACTCATGATAGTGTCTACGCTGCCACGAGGAAGGCGTGTTTTCCTCATCATCTGGTTTGGACAACTTATTTCGATTATCGGTTCGGGCTTGAGTGAATTTGCTCTGAGTTTGTGGGTCTACCAGCGCACCGGCTCGGTTACCCAGTTTGCCTTTGTTTTTCTGTTCAAGGTTCTGCCGACCATCGTCCTGTCGCCGCTGGCCGGAGTGGTAGTTGACCGCTGGGATCGGCGCTGGACCATGCTCCTGAGCGACGCCGGCGCAGCCCTGAGTACGCTGGCCATCGCCCTGCTGTTTTTCGCGGATCGGCTGGAAATCTGGCATATCTACGCCGCCACCGCCTGCAGTGCGGCCTTTGGCGCGTTTCAGGTGCCGGCTTATCTGGCGACGACCAGCCTGCTCGTCCCTCCGAAAGAATTGGGGCGGGCCAGTGGCCTGGTGCAAATTGGGCAGGCCGTGGCCGACATTCTGGCCCCGGCGCTGGCCGGGGTGCTGGTGGCGACCATCCAAGTGCGCGGGGTCATCCTGATCGACTTCGCTACCTTTGGCGTCGCGGTGCTGACCCTGCTGCTGGTGCGTTTTCCCCGGCTGGCTGCCGGACCGGACCACCGGGCCGCAACACGCTCATTGCGGCAGGATCTAGCCGACGGGTTAGCCTACCTGGCGGCTCGACCGGGCCTGCTGAATATGCTGCTGTTCTTTGCCGTCATCTATTTTCTGGGTGCGATGATTGGCGCGCTGGTGGTGCCGCTGGTGCTGGAGTTCAGCTCGGCGGAGGTGCTGGGGCTGGTGCTCTCTATCGCCGGGAGCGGCTTGCTGCTGGGCAGCCTGGCCCTGGCGGCCTGGGGCGGTCCCTCACGCCGCATCGAGGGCATGCTCGGCTTCAGCCTGCTGTTTGGGTTGTGTATCCTGCTGATCGGCGTCCGCGCCTCCGCCCCGCTGATTGCCTTGAGCGCGTTTGGCGCGCATTTTTGCCTGCCCTTTATCAACGGACTCAACCAGGCGGTCTGGCAGAGTAAAGTGGCCCCGGCGCTGCAAGGCCGAGTTTTTGCCTTGCGCCAGATGGTCACCCGCCTGGCCCAACCGCTGGCTTTGCTGGTCGCCGGGCCGCTGGCTGACCGCCTGTTTGAACCCCTGCTGGCCCCGACCGGGCCGCTGGCCGGGAGCGTCGGAGCGTTGATCGGGGTGGGGCAGGGGCGGGGGATTGGCTTGCTGTTTGTGGTCATGGGGCTGGCGGTCCTGCTGACCACCCTGACCGCCTCTCTGCAGCCCCGCCTGCGCCGGGTGGAGACTGAGTTGCCGGATGCGTTGTTATCAGAGTCAGTAGGTCCAAATTCTGGAGGAGTGAGGCATCCTTAGATGCCGAACGGAGTCGCATCTGAGGATGCTGGTTCCTCAAAAATGTCATTCTGAGGCCGCAGACCGAAGAATCCCTGCGGCGATTCTCTGATAAACCAGGTTCTTTGGCCTAAAATCAAGGGTGTAACTTATTTTTTTGCCAGGGAAATCCGCTTTTTCCCCGTTGAAAGGGATTCTTCGCTCCCTGCGTTCGCTCAGAATGACATACACAATTCTATGGTGATTTGGTGAAGTCACGCTCACAAAAAGCCAAAACTATGGTAAGATAGGGGATGTAAAGATATCTACACCCGCCTGCGTTCCCAGAATTTGGAAGGTGCGCAGGCCACGCTGCGGGAGTGTTTGGGGGAGGAAGAATGAGCGGGTCCAGGTAACTGGACGGTGAGAAAGGAAAGGTCTGATGTCGGTGTTGAATAGAATAGCTTACTGCCAAAATCGGCGGGACGAGACACCCAATCAAGAGCTGGCTATGGAGTTGGCCGAACTGCGGGATGAGGCCGGGATTCGCGAAATCGCCCAGAATTTATGGCACAAGAACTCGAATATCCAGAGCGATTGCCTCAAAGTGCTGTACGAGATTGGTTATCGTAACCCAGAATTGATCGCAGAATATGCCGGCGACTTCTTAAAACTGCTGCACAGTCGGCACAATCGCCTGGTCTGGGGCAGCATGATTGCCCTATCGACGATTGCCGAGCTAAAAGCCGGGCTGTTATACGAGCACCTGGCCGAGATCCAGGCGATCATGGCCGAGGGTTCGGTCATCACCGTGGACAACGGGGTCAAAACACTGGCGCTCATCGCCGGGCAGAATGAGGCGTATCGCCGGGAGATCTGGCCCTTTTTGCTGCGTCACCTCAAAACCTGCCGGTCCAAGGACATCCCCCAACACGCCGAGAAAATAGCCGTCGCCGTCAACGCCCCCAACAAACAGGCGTTTATTGACGTGCTCGAATCAAGAAGGGGTGAGTTGACCAGTTCCCAGGCGGTGCGAGTGAAAAAGATCATAAAAAGCGTTGGAAAAGACTAAACGACAAGTGTGCATGAACATTGCGGTCAGGACATCGGTAAAGATTAAGGATATAGCTGTAACCGACGACCTGATTACTGCTTATTTGACTGATGGGCGCATTATTAGTGTCCCATTGGTCTGGTCGTGGCGCTTGTCGGAAGCAACACCCGAACAGCGAGCTAAATTTGAGCTTCTTGGCGATGGTCACGGGGTGCATTGGCCGGATATTGATGAAGATCTTAGCGCCGAGGGTATGCTTTATGGAGTTCCGGCGCCCAGACCTCGACAGCGTCAGACTGAGGAAAAAGCTTACGCTTAGTAAAACATTAGGTGTTATTGGCAAAAAACACCTCGCCATAATCGTGCGGGGTGTTTTTTGTTAATAGGACTTTCGCTTGTCATTCTGAACGGAGCGGAGCGAAGTGAAGAATCCCTC
>CAZRYD010000171.1:0-13777 GCA_964604225.1 uncultured Caldilineaceae bacterium | reverse complement strand
AATCAAGTTACGCCACCTCTACCCGACAATAGTTTCTTGACTAAGTACTAGAGGAGGTACACAATGACCCACTGGTTCAGCCTGAGGAATAGTTGACCTTCGCAAGCCAGACCAAAAGTTAGTACACTTCGGGGTTCACGCAATTGGGCAGTCGTTGGCCGCTGAGACCGGCCAGCAGGTTCTCCGCCGCCATCAGCGACATCTTGTCGCGGGTGGGTTTGCTAGCACTGGCGATGTGGGGCGCGATAATCAAGTTGTCCAGTTCGAGGAGGGGACTGTCCAGCGGCAGGGGTTCCGGGTCGGTTACATCCAGGGCAGCGGCAAAGATTTTGTGCTCTTTCAGCGCTTCGTACAACGCCTGCCCATCAACCACCGGTCCGCGCGAGGTGTTAACTAGCACCGCGCTGGGCTTCATCAGAGCCAGGGTGTCACGGTTGATCAAATGGCGGGTTTGCTCGTTCAGCAGGGTGTGCAGGGAAACAAAATCGGATTCGCGCAGCAGGGTCTCTAGATCCACCGACGTGCCCGGTAGGGTTGAATTGAGGGTGACCATGGGGTCATAATACAGAATGCGCATATCAAATCCACTGGCGCGTTTAGCCAGGGCCTGGCCGATACGGCCGTAGCCAACAATCCCCAGGGTGGCTCCGGTAATATCCGGGCCGAGCAAAATAGACGGCCCCCAGGTTTTCCACTTACCGGCGCGCACGTAGCGGTCCCCCTCGACCACTCGTCGGGCCGCCGCAACGAGCAGGGAGAAGGCAAAATCGGCGGTAGCGTCGGTCAGGATGCCGGGAGTATTTCCTACGGGAATTTTGCGGGCGGTCGCTGCCGGGATGTCAATGTTATCAAAGCCAACGGCGTGATTGCTGATGACCTTTAGCTGAGGGCCGGCGGTGTCCATAAGTTGGCCGTCAATCCGGTCGGTCAAGAGACACAGCAGGCCATCCACCCCGCGTACCCGTTCCAGTAGCACTTCGTAGGGCGGGGGTAATTCTTCGGTCCACAGATCAACCTCACAGGTTTCCTTCACCAAGTCGAAGCCTTTATCCGGGATAATTCGGGTGACAAATACTTTAGGTTTAGTCATAAGAACCTCCTCAGAAAATAGTAAACGGTAAAAGGTAGACGGTAGACAGGGAATTCATGCAACTCTGTAACTTTGCTACCTTTTCATTATTGGTAATGTGTCACAAACTCGTGAACACTTCTTATTTTGCCCAAAAAGGGTAACGCTCAACTTTCGGCCCAAGCTTTAAATTTGACCAGGCCTTCTTTTATTTCCGCTACGTCTATGCCTGAGTAAGCCAGCCGAATATAGAAATTCTTTTCGCCGGGTAAAGGCCGGCCAAAGTGTAAACGAGTGCAGGCCGATACGCCGGTTTCGGTTAGAACCCCCTTGCGAAAAGAGTCGTAATCGCTCAAGCCTTTTTTCGCCATCAGCCCAGTCACATTGGGAAACAGGTAGAAGGTGGCATTGGGCCGGAAGCAGCGCACCCCCTCAATCGAATTCAGAATATCCACGGCCACATCTCGCCGTTCCTTGAGGGTCTGCAAAATCTTCTTGACCTCGGTCTGGTCACCGGTGAGGCCCTCAATGGCGCCGTACTGGATAAAGTGGTTGGGACAGGACTCGTCATTGACATTGAGTTTGGCAATGACATTGATGATCTCTTTGGGGCCGACTGTTGCCCCCAGTCGCCAGCCGGTCATGGCGAATTTTTTGGAGAAGGTATAGAGAATCACGCAGCGTTCGGCCATGCCCGGCAGCGAGATCAGAGAACGGCTTTTGCCTTCATAGCGAATGTCAAAATAGGCTTCGTCACACAAAACATACAGGTCATGCTTGATGGCTAATTCGGCTATCTTTTCCAGTTCCGCCGGCGAACATTCTGCCCCCATCGGGTTTTGCAGATCGTTCAGCACCAATAACCGGGTGCGGGGAGTGATACTTTTTTCCAGTCCCACCATATCAAATTCAAAATTGTCGCTGCCTTCCACGTAGCTGTAAGGCACAGCCTTGCCGCCGTGGAACTCAATCTGCGACTCGTAAATGGGATAACCCGGATTGGGATAAAGCACTTCATCCCCCGGATTCATCAAGGCCATGATAAATTTGGTAATAGTGGGTTTTCCGCCCGGTTGGATGGCTACATTCTCCAGTGTGTACTGGGTGCCATGAGAGGCATTGATGTCCTGGGCCAGGACCTCGCGGAGTTGCGGAATACCGACATTGGGGCAGTAGCCGGTTTTGCCAGCTTTGATGGCTTTGAAGGAGGCCTCAACGATATTGGCTGGGGTCGGCAGGTTCATATCACCCAGATGAAAGGGGTAGACTTTATGTCCCTGGGCCGCAAAGGCAACTGCCTCCGCCGAAACGGCAAAAGCCGTTTCTGTGCCCAGTCGCATAATACGGTCAGCAATCTTGATCATGTTTCACCTCAAATGAATTAAAATTTACCGTACTACAATAATCGTGGAACGGCTAAATGGCAAAACATGCATGGATCATGTGGGGTGGGTCCGCTATATTAAGGTATACTGGATCGGACAAAAAGTATTTACGACAATGGGGGAATTAGGGGGCTAAGAAAATATAGAAAAACTCATCGGCTAATTATTTAACCAGGGTTAGTCAGGCGTTTCCGCTTGGTCTCAAACCGGCCTGTTCGACAGCCTGCCACAGTCGTTCGGCCACACCGGCGGGCAACTCAGCCTGGCCGTAGTGTCGGTAGAGGGTCACTGTTTTGCGGGTGGTATCGACCACCACCTGGCAATCTGGACATCCGGTCAGGTGGCGTTCCAGCTCGGCGCAAAATGGTTCAGCCAGTTCGCCGTCAATATAGTCGGAAAGCTGGTTTAGAAGGTCTCTACATCTTGGCTGAGTCATTCTTGGCCTCCTTGAGTGGCAAAATAACCGGATAACAGCTCGCGTAATTTTAGCCGGGCGCGATGCAGCCGCACTTTCACTGCGCTCTCTGACAACCCTAGCACCTCGGCGGTTTCCTCGGTCGATAATCCTTCCAGGTCGCGCCAGATGAAAACGATCCTCAAGGAGGGCGGCAGTTGGGTGATCGCGTCGGCCATGATCGCCCGCGTTTCGGCGGTGAGCAATTCCTCTTCGGGGATGTGTGACCAGTCGACAAAATATTTGGGGGTGAAATCGCCTTCTAGTTCATCCTCTTCATCGGCTTCCACCGAGACCGTATCGGGCTGAGTCGCGCTCCGCCGCCGCCGGGATAGGCAAGCATTGGAGGCGATTCGATACAGCCAGGTGGAAAACTGGGCGCGCCCCTCGAAGCGCGGCAACGCCCTCAGCGCGTTGAGAAAGGTTTCCTGCAACGTTTCCTCGGCATCCTCGACATTACCACACATGCGCAGGGCCACGTTATAAACTTTGCTCTGATGGGTGGCCACAATTTCGGCCAGCGCGGCCTGATCTCCTTGTTGAGCCCGTTCAATAAGCGCTAATTCACCAGACAAGTATCAACTCCAAAACAACGCTTCACGGCGTGATAACTGTCACGCCGTGAAGCGGAGATGAGATAGTACAGGCTCAATTATAGCCTCTAGTGGGGCAGAAGCAAGACCAGCATAGTTTGGTGGGCACACGGCCCACCTCAGCGGCGGATACCTCACGTGCCGCCCGGCGCACAGGCAGCGGTGCTGGTTGAAGTCGAGCCGCCATTTTTTACATTGGACGCAAAAACCGACAGCTTTTTCTGTACATGGGTCTGGCCGCAGGTCGGGCAAACCACTTCGGTAATAGCCGCAGCACTACGGACAAGCTTTTCAAACGACTGGCCACAGTCCAGGCAGTCAAATTCATACAAGGGCATAGTTAAACCTCCCGCAGCGCAGCAGCTACACGTTCGATCCGGGCCCGCGCCTCGGCTGCGATGGGTTCCATAGCCGGGTTGGCGACCACGCCCAGCATCGCCAGCGGATCAACCAGGGCAACATCTACCTGGCCGTCTTCGGCCAAAGCCACGGTTACATTGCAAGGCAACAATAAGCCCACTTCGGGCGTAGCACTCAGGGCCCGATAGGCCAGAGGCGGGTTACAAGCGCCCAGGATTTTATAGGGACGGAAATCCACCTCCAATTTTTTCTTAAGGGTGGCCTGCACGTCAATCTCGGTCAGCACGCCGAAGCCCTCGGTCTTGAGCGCCTCGATAACGCGGTCCAGGGCCTCCTCGTAAGTTGTGTTCAGGTGCACGGTCAGGCCCAATTGAGTGGTGATCATCTTCATCAAACCTCCAAGATATATTTGTATATCATGAGGTTAGATGCAGACCTGTCGCAAAGGTTACATATTTTTTACCGATACTTATCCTGAATTTTGATGACACTTGACACTAGCAACTCCTTGCCGCCTCAGCCATAATATGAAGGAATTGCCGGCGACAATTGGTTATTGCTGGCAGCTACATCTTTGACATCAGCACAGATAAGGATACCAAAATGGGAACTGTAACTATCAAATGGATTGAATCAAATCTCATGACGGGGACGGACTCGAAGGGTCGCCCGCTGTTGATTGGCTGGTCACGGCAACGCGAGCCGGAATGGGCCGGGGTGAAACCCTCTGATTTATTGTTGCTCGCGGCTGCCTCGTGTTCAACCTACGATGTGATCGATATTTTGACGAAACAGCACGAGCCGTTGGAAGACCTGGAAGTGGCCTGCACCGGTGAACAGTTGCCGGAGCCACCTTACAGTTTTACCTGTATGCACCTTCACTACAAGATCAAAGGCGCGGTGAACCCCAACAAGGTCGCCAGGGCTATTCAGCTTTCAGAGGAAAAGTATTGCTCGGTTATCAATACCCTCAAGGCGAGCGTGAAAATCAGCAGCGATTTCGAAATCATTGAAGAGAGATAAATAGTCACTCTGGCGATGGACAACTGATGCTGGGGGTACATCCGGTGGGGTCATCGAAATAGTTGTCACTAAAGACTGCATCAACTTCAGCCAGGCTCATTCAACAAAACGAGCCAGCGACTGGGCCGCAGATCAATGACCGGTTGCTGGCTCTGTAGGTGTATTTCCACATCATTCTGCCCTACAGCTTGCTACAGGCCACAAAATGATCTCGTTCCATCTCTCTCAGTGTGGGTCTGTCTCTGGCACAACTTTCATCTTTGGCGGCCATCGGACACCTGGCGTAATAGACACAGCCGCCGGTGGACTCGGCCTGCTTTACTTTCAGCTCCGCCTCTACCTTGACCTCTTCCCATTTTTTATCCAGGCGTGGAACCGAAGCCATGAGCATTTTGGTGTAGGGATGAAGCGAATTGTCGTATATTTTCTCCGTCGCGCCCATCTCCACCACACAGCCTCGATAGAGAATGACCGATTTTTCGCTAATGTAGTAACCCAGCGAGAGATCATGGGTGATGAACAGGATCGATAAGCCCCGGGATTTGAGGTCTGCCAACAAGTTGAGCACATCAATGCGGGTGGAGGCATCGAGCATGCTGATGATCTCATCGGCTACCAGAAACTTAATATCGAGCAACAGGGCGCGGGCTATCAGCAGACGTTGAAGCTGCCCGCCGCTGAGCTGATGGGGAAACTTTTTCAAAACAATCTCCGGGTTCAGACCGACCGCCTCCAAGGAACTGTTGACCTTCTTGCTCCATTCGGCGCCGTTTACCCCCGGAAAAAACTCCTCCTTGATGATGCTGAAAACCCGATCTGCTTTAAAGATGGGGTTATAGGAGCTAAATGGGTCTTGAAAAACCCCCTGGACCTTCCGATAGTACTCTTTAAGCCCGCCTTTCAGGGTGGAAATGTCAACCCCGTCAACGATAATCTCGCCCGAGCTGATCGAGATGAGCCGCAAAATCATCTTCCCAATAGTGCTTTTGCCGCTGCCGCTCTCGCCGATGAGGGAGACAACTTCGCCCTCTTTGATCTCGAAGCTGACATTGCTGACTGCGTGGAGTTCTTGCCCGCCGAAGGTCCCAACCTTATAGACTTTGGAGATATTGCGCAGTTCAAGCATTCTTCTCGACCTCCTTCCAGCAGGCAACAAAATGACCCTTTTCAACCTCGATGAAAGGGGGTTCCTCGCTGCATTTCTCAAAAGCGACGGGACACCGTTCTCTGAAGCGGCAGCCGGTGGGCGGATTGAGCAGCAGCGGGGGGTTGCCGGGGATGCCGGTCAGTTTTTTCTCAGCGTATTTCACGCCGACTTCTGGTAACGATGAAATGAGCAGTTTGGTATAAGGATGCCGGGGGGATTTTATGATCACCTCGGTCGAGGCTTTTTCGGCCAGTTTTCCGGCATACATGACCATGATGCTGTCGGCAATCTGATAAAGGATTGACATGTCATGGGTGATAAAGATTACGCTCTGGCAGCATTTCCGGTTGCGAAATTCGACCAACATCTCGGCCACAGCTTTTTGGCTGGATACGTCGAGCGCCGAGGTGATCTCGTCGGCGATGAGTAGGGAAGGATTCAGCAACGTGGACAGAACCATCACCATGCGCTGCTTCATCCCGCCGGAAAGCTCGATGGGGTACATCTTCAGCACGTCATGGGATAATTCAACCAGGTCAAGTCTCCGCTTTAACTCAGGCAGTATGGTTTTGAAGCTGACCTGTCTCGATTCGAGCAGTTCTGAGATCATCTTGCCTATTTTACGGGTCGGGTTCATGGCGCTCATGGCGTACTGGGGGATGATCGAAACCTTTTTGAAGCGGAAGGCATTCATCTTCTCCGCGTCCCAGATGGGCAGCTCTTCGCCGTTCAGGGTCACTCGACCGCTGACATATTTCATGCGAGAGGTCAGACGGATCAGACTGTAGCCCAGGGTGGTCTTGCCGCAGCCAGACTCACCGGCCAGGCCCATAATTTCCCCATCGGCCAGGCTGAAGGTGGCGCCGTCCAGGGCTTTGACATCCCCCAGCAGGGTTTGATAATAGACTTTGAGGTTTTCTACCTGTAAACTCATGCCGTTACATCTCCCTGAGTTTCGGGTTGAAGACTTCGTCCAATCCCACGTTCATAACATACAGCGCTCCGACGATGACCGTAATCGCCACGCCCGGTGGCACGAACCACCACCAGATACCCAGCAGCAGAGCGCCCCAGAGAACTGCATTGTTCATCATCAGCCCCAGCGATATCGCATCCGTTGGACCCAGCCCGATGAAATCCAGGGTAGCCGCAACGAGCACCGCTCCACCAAACTGGAGGATGAAGACCAGCAACAGATAGGACATCATGTTGGGCGCGACCTCGGTGAAGATGATCTTCCAGGAATTCATGCCGCTCATCCTGGCCAGATCAACAAAATCCCGGCTGCGCAATGAAAACGTCTGCGCCCGGATGGCTCTGGCTGCCCAGGGCCAGGACGTCAGCCCGATAAAGACACTTTCGGCCAGAACGCCGCGCACTTCAAGATAGGCGACGATGATGAGCAGCACCGCCAACGTTGGAATAACCAGGACAATGTTGGTGATCATGTTGAGGATTTCGTCAACCATGCCCCCCCGGTAACCGGCCGTAAAACCAACCAGTATGCCTAAAAAAGTTCCCAGTCCTCCACCAATAATTCCCACCAGGAAGGATGCTTTCAGGCCATGTACGAACTGGGTAAAAACGTCCTGGCCAAAGGTGGTGGTGCCGAACCAGTATTCGGAGGAGGGGGGGACGGCAGCCGGCCCGATGTAATCCATAGGTTCGTAGTCCGTCAGCAGCGGGCCAACAAGGGTAAGCACAATAAAAAAGAGCAGGACGGCTAAGCCAACCTTTAGTTTACTGTTCCTCAGAGCAAAGTAGAGAAATTCATGTTTCTTTAGGTTCATCATGCTGATTCACCTTGCATGCCCAAACGTGTTCTCGGGTCAACGAACACATAAGCGATATCAATAGCAAAATTGGCGAGCAACACGCCGACAATGACAAACAGGAAGCAGCCCTGAAGCAGGAAATAATCCCTGGTGTTAATCGCCTGCAGAATCAGGTAACCGATGCCGGGGTAGGCAAACACAATTTCTGTGGCCAGGGCGCCCGCCACAATGACTCCAAGCTGAAGCGCCAGCCCGGTGAGCTGGGGCAAAACCGCGTTTCTAAAGGCGTATTTTCTGACCAATTTTCTGGGCGCGCCCAGCGCTTCGAGGTAATGTGAATAATCTGCTTCGAGTTCATAAATGATCATGTTCCGCATGCCAATGGCCCAACCTCCAAATTGTACCAGGAAGAGGGAGGCGAAGGGTAGGAACCAGTGCTGCAGGAGGCTCCAGATGAAGGCCCATGAGAGATGAGGGCTCATCGCGTTGCTGTACGCTCCCGAAATCGGAAAAATGCCCACCACAATGCCAAACGCCCAGGCCAGTATCATCGCCAGCCACATGTAAGGCGTTGCCGTCAGGATGTAACCAAGCGGCAATACCGTGTTGTCCAGCCGTTTGGAGCGCGCCGCGAAAGCGCCGAACCAGTTTCCCGCAAACCAACTCAACAGGATCGCTGGAATCAGCAGCAGGAGGCTGAAGGGTACGGCTCGCATAATGACCCTTGTTACCGGTAGCGGAAAAACATACACGCTTATTCCCAGGTCACCCTGAAAAAGGGCGATCCAGAAATTAAGGTATTGCTGCCAGAGGGGTACATCTAAGCCAAACATTTTGGTGTAATAATCGTGCATCAACTCAGTCGACTCAGCGAACGAACCGGCCCTCGCCATCAATACGTCAACCGGGTTGCCAGGCATGAAGTGCGGAATCATCCAATCGATGGTCACCGCAACGAAAAACGTGAGGGTGTAAATGAGGAGTTTTCTTCTGAAGTAGCGACTCACATTACCTCCTGGTATAAAATAGCGACTGGAGTGCAGACTTCAGTCCGCATAAAGAAAAACCCCGCCCCTCCCGCAAACTCAGTAGGAGGGGCGGGGTTGTTTCACCACACTGGGGGTAAGTCCAGAGAGGCGATGATTGGATACCTTATTCCTGAGGCACCGGCTCCAAGTCCGTGAGCATCCGAATGGCCGTCATGTTCCAGTAGCCACGCCAGGTAGAAGGCGTCCAGTGGGGAGCGCCCTCTTCAGACGATGGCCAGTTGGTCCAGACTGTGCTATTCATCTGGGCCCACATTCCATTATACCACAACGGGATCAGCGGCATATCGGTGAGATAGATCCTCTGGAGCTGGGAAATGATGGTCTGCATGCCTTCCACGTCATCAACCGGGGTCTGGTCAAGCTGGTCTGTCAGATCGAAGACTTCCTGGTTGTCGTACCGGCCGTAGTTGCCGTCCTGTATCGTCGCGATATCCTCGATGGGGTTCCGGCCCATCCAGAGATAGTACCGCCACGGGGTGTTGGCGATCTGCGCATCGTTGGCGATCATCATGTCAAACGTACCCTCGTTGCGCTGAGATACATACTCCGGGAAGTCCGGGAAATTAGATTCAGCGTTGATGCCTACGGCTTGGAGGCCATTGACGATAACCCGGTTTGACTCCATCCAGTCCGTCCAGCCGTTCGGGTTGTTGACTTTCAGCGCGATCGGCGAGCCATCGGGCGCTTCGACGAAGCCGTCGCCATCGGTGTCCTTGTAACCGGCGTCGGCGAGAAGCTGCTTGGATTTGTCCGGATCGTAGCTGAAGCCCAGTTCATCCACCACCGCCTGGTCAATGTACTTGTCCCAGTTCGGCAGCAGACCGGTCGGATTGGCCGGCAGGACCATGCCGCCATAGACCACGTTGACGATTTGGCTTACGTCAATAGCATTGGCCACGGCCTGGCGGAAGGCGGGGTCATCCATCGGCTTTTTGGTGAGGTTCAAGAGCAGCCAGGCCGTGTTGGCGGAGAGATGGTACGGCGCTTCCGGGTAGTATGTCTCAATGCCGTATCCACCTTCGACGAGTCTGGAGATGCCCGGCAGGAAGTTGTTGTTCAGATCGAATTGGCCCTGGAGAACCATACCCAGTGCCACGTTGTTGTTGCCGCTGTTGACGATGTCAACAATCCGTTTAGGTTTGGGGTCCAGGCCCAGCGCCGCTGTGGCCCACCAACCGTCCCGCTTGGCCCAGACGACTTTGGTCTGATCAAGGGTTTCAGCCACGTAAGGCCCGGTGCATTCGGGATCCTCGTTGAGGCCGGAGGTAATCTCCTCTACCGTTTTGGTTTCCCAGCGATGCTGTGAGACAATCGGGGTCGAGTACAAGTAGTATGACCAGCCCTGATAGAGAGCCTGATTGAAGGTGAACTCCACCGTGGCATCATCCACCAGCTCGACGCTGCCCAGGAACTTCCAGACGGGGCTGATGCTAACCGGCGCGTCTTTGGCGGCATCAAAGGTGAATTTCACATCCTCAGCCGTGAACGGTTCACCGTCGGACCACTCGACACCCTGTCGAACCTTCACCTGATAGACAGTGTCGCTCGTCCACTCGCCACTCTCCGCCAGCCAGGGAGTAAATTCATCGGCCAGCGGGTCGTAGATGAACAGCGGTTCATAGCAGAGACCAAAGGTGCCCATGGCATAGTTCCCCAGATTCCAGGGATTATAGCCAGTGGGCGGGCCCCACTGTACTCCGCCGGTGTAAAGGGTTTCACTCCGTTCGAAACTAGTAGGTTCTTGCGCGGCGGCTGGTTGGGCGGGCGTCAGGGCAATCAGAACCAGGAATAGAACCACGACGATACTCAAAAATTGAATTGTTCGAGTTTTCATTCTTTTTATCCTCCTTGATAGGATTAAATTTTGTTTAAACCTTATTTGGGTGAACCTAAAACCCAAACGATAATAGGACAACTCGGCAGAAGCCGAACTTAAGGATGGATCGGGCTTGACTAAAAGCCGCTCCTGGTTAGGTTGGTTCGGTCATAAGCCTCCTTTCGCTAACGGTGTGACCGGCAAACGCTCCTTCCTTCAAACAAAATACGTACCCTCTTTTATCCAAGCTCACCTCCTTTGGCATTTGCCCAATTAATCTGCATATAAGTTGAACCGCAGCGGTGAAAAGAAACTGGATGGTCTGGAATATGACCTCGGAGCGCTGGTCAGCCAGGGGGTGGGCGGCTGAATCAAGCTGGCAGCCGGTCTTGGTCATAATGTCTAATGCCCGCTGCCGGACATGGGGTTTAACATGGATGGGATCGTTAACCACTGGGGAGACAGTGGAATGGCATAAACCGGATGATTTGGCAATCTGTTTTAGCGTTAGTTTACCTATCGGCATCATCGCACTTACTTGGGAGCGTTCCCAAAATTAGGCTAAAAAGCGAAGCCTCACTCTTTTATGAGGATTACTTAGAAGTTTGTGGAAGTTTAGTTCCTCGATCTCCATCAATTTATCAGAGATACCGGAGCTTTAATCTTGGCTTTGGGAGCGCTCCCAAAGCCATCTCCCAGCATAGCACAACTTAATTGAGTTGTCAATTCCTTTAAGGCCAGATAGTATCGAACGATGTTTTTTGAGATGACCGATCAAGGCCCTGGCCTTCCCAAGCTAAACTATTCAAAAAATTAAGGCCACTACAATCTTGAGTTAGTTTTTACAAAATCAATTACCGCGTCTACATAGGCAAAAGCTAGACAAACTACCGTATCGGCCCCACCATAATAGATGGCTAGCCGGCCGGTTTTGGCATCGGCCAGGGCTGCGCAAGGAAAGGCCACGTTGGGTACGTCGCCGGTACGCTCGTAGGGGGCTTGAGGAGCCAGCAGGTACGGCTCACCCCGGTAGATGACTTTCCACGGCTGGTCTAAGTCCAACAGGGCCGCACCAAAACTGTAGACAAAGCCGTTACATGAGGTTAGTACGCCGTGATAGAACAGCAGCCAGCCCGCGCGGGTTTCGATGGGAATGGGACCGGCTCCAATCTTGGTGGCCTGCCAGCCGCTCGAGGCTCCCATCACAAAACGGTGATGGCCCCAGTGCACCATATCCGGGCTTTCGCTGTAATAGATGTCGCCAAAAGGGGTATGACCATTATCGCTGGGGCGGTTGAGCATGGCATATTTGCCGTTGATTTTGCGGGGGAACAGAACGCCGTTACGGTTGAAAGGGAGATAGGCATTTTCCATTTGATAAAAGGTCTCAAAGTCGTGGGTGTAACCGACGCCGATGGTGGGGCCGTGGTAACCATTGCACCAGGTCACATAGTAGCGATCCTCAAGCCAGCAGACCCGGGGATCGTAACCATAATCAAAGTGATTGATCTCGGCCACATGCTCATTGTCGGGGACAAATTGGATACGTTCGGGCTGGATGGTCCAATGGAGGCCATCGGTGCTGGTGCCCCTGTGAAGCTGCATTTGCCGGGTTTTACTATCGCAGCGAAAGACGCCGGCAAAGCCGTCACCAAAGGGTACCACCGCGCTGTTGAAAATACTGTTAGAACTGGGGATAAGGTCATGAGGAATAATGGGGTTGCGTTGTGAGCGCCAAACCACATCGCTACTGCCAGCCGGTCGCTCTTCCCAGGGAAGGTGGGGTAGCGCCGGGCCGACAATAGTTTGAGTGGGAGTCCATTCTGTGCTGAATTGAGGCATCTTTGTCTCCTTGGATTGATCAATTAGAGATGAGAGATATTGAACCTCCCAATCTCCAATCTAAAATCTCAATCTTTAAGCCGACACACCGACTGCCGTTCGATGAGACTTGGCCGGATAATAGTGCGGACCTGGCCGGCTTCGGGATATTCAAGTCGATTGAAGAGTAATTGTGCCGCCAAGCGCCCCATACCTTTTTTATCTATCCGCATTGTAGTCAGTGCGGGGGTAACATGTTGAGCCAGAGCAATATTATCGAAACCAATGATTGACAAATTTTGCGGTACACATTTACCCAGCGCCTGCATCGCGCTCATCACACCGATAGCGACTTCATCATTGCAACAGAAGATAGCCGTTATCTCCGGGTGCTTGTCCAGGTAGGCGATGGCGGCCGGCACGGCCGCGTCGGGATGTAAGTGGCAGTCCACAAAGTACGGTTCCAGGTGGCGTTCGGTCATCGCTCGCAGGTACCCATTACGGCGTTCCTGAATGCTGGGGTAGGAGCTGGGCAAACTGCCGACAATAGCGATGTGCTGATGTCCGTTCTCGACGAGGTAGGTCGTGGCCTGGTAGGCGCCGGTCTCGTTATCAGTAATCACGGCATCATAGCGATTGGTTGTAGCGTAGGCATCTACCAGAACCAGAGGTATTTCTTGTGGCTGGAGCAGGCGGGTCACCGAGTCATTGAGCCATGCGCCCAAGATTAACAGACCATTCGCCGGCTGTTCTTGCAATAGACGCGGCAGTTCCAGCGGATTATTATCTTCATCTACCAGCATATGAGCGTAAAACAGGTTGACTTGCTGCTGGCGGCAGTAGGCTTCAATCCCAGCCAGTACGGGCGAATAAAAATGATTGGTCAGAGGTTCGTCGTTGGGGCGAACTTTGAGAATTAGGCCGATGCTGCTGACCGCCTTCTGGGGTGTTGGTTTAGAGGCCGGGGAGATGTATCCTAATGCCTGGGCACTTTCCAACACCCGCTGGCGCGTTTCTGAGCTGATACCCGGCTTGTCGCGTAGCACCAGCGAGACAGTAGCCGGCGATACACCGCTGTCACGGGCAATATCCGCGATGGTAATTTTAGAGCGGTCAGTATCGGACAAATTAAACATTTTAGTAAAAATATTTTAGTAATTTAGTTGAATTTCAGGTGATATAACGGATTAAAGAGGCAAAAAAGCGGCTTTTAACCAATATTTACTAAATTTTGTAGTAGTCAACAAGATGTTACACATTTAACGGGGCGAATTCAACGCTTTGG
>CAZRYD010000170.1:0-13791 GCA_964604225.1 uncultured Caldilineaceae bacterium | reverse complement strand
TACCTTAGACTCAATACTTTTCAAATAAGGCTGTAGCATCGGGTCTTGCCACTAAGGGGCTTCGCACCGCCCGCCCACAAGGGGCTAAACTACGTTATTTGAAAGGTATTGACCTGAGACTACCCTTAAAATCCGCAAAAAAACCAGGTTATACTCTCACTTTATCAAGTCAATGTTACAAGTCATATTACGGGAAGGTAAATCTAACTTGAACGCGGCCCTTTTTTAGGTGACATGATAGATTATAGCGGCGCTAGTGACGCGAACTTAAAGACCATTATAACCAATGTTAGCTCTTATACAAGAGGGCTAGGCGGTTTTGGGCAGCGTAAAGTAAAAAGTACTACCCTGCCCTGGCCCGTCGGACTCAACCCAGATGCGTCCGCCATGTACCTCGATAATGCGCTTCACCAGAGCCAGGCCAATTCCCGTGCCTTCAATACTCTGATCCAGCCGCTCAAACAGACCAAAAACCTTTTGCTGATAGCGCGGCTCGATACCTATGCCGTTGTCGCGCACAAAAAAGACCGTCTTATCCGGTTCCTGGTTAACCCCAATCTCGATGCACGGCTGGGGCTCATTGCCCATAAACTTGACCGCGTTGTCTACCAGATTTTGTAGCACCTCGATCAGCCGCACCCGATCCCCATAGACAGTGGGCAGATTGGAGGTCAGCCTAATCTCTACGCCTCGCTCGGCAATGCGCCCGGCCACCAGGTTAAGGGCTTCTTGAACCAACTCGGCGAAGGAAATGGTTTCGGGCGGGTTCATCAGTCGCCCAATCCGTGAGAGTTCGAGCAGGTCATTGAGGAGATCATGCATTTTGTCGGCAGCCTCGCGGATGTGTTGAATGTCGCGCTGCATCCTTTCCGCATCGCCTGTGGCGGCGTCCCTCTCCAGCCAGCCCAGGAAGCCTTTGATGGTTACAATCGGGCTTTTGAGGTCGTGCGAGACAGTGTAGGTGAAGCGTTCCAGTTCAGTGTTTTTGGCTTCCAGCTCGGCGATCAATTGTTCGCGTTCGGTTTGAGCCTGTTTGAGGGCAGTAATATCAGCCGCTATTGATAAGAGGTGTGGTTCACCGGCCAGCGAGATGATTTTGAGCGAGGCCAGAGAGTAAGCCCATTCACCCCTGGGGCGGCGAACACGAATTTCGGCATTGTGAAACTGGCCCCTGGTTTGGATTTGCTGGATCATAAACTCAAAAGTAGCCGGATCAATCTCAAGAAGATCAGCCGTGTGTTTGCCGATGACCTGCTCCAGGGTCAGGTTCACATTATCCAAAAAGGTTTGATTGACCTGGACATAGGAGCCATCCATGCGGTTGATCATGATTTCGTACGGGGCTAACTCGAAGATAGTTCTGAACTTTTCTTCGCTTTCCTGGAGGGCTAGCTCAGCCTGTTTACGCTCGGTGATGTCCTGGAACAAAACCTGGGCACGTCCATCCACCATGCGTTTGAAGCTAAAGAGCACGGGGACGTGCTTGCCGTCCTGCCGCACCAGGGTGTGCTCGGTTTGATGCAGGTCACCGCCGCTGAACGAGTCGTGCGCCCGCTCTGCCGGTGTGAAAAGCAACTGTGGGGCATGGCCAAGCAGCGCCTCTGGCGAGTAGCCTAAAATCTGGCCGGCGGCCGGGTTGACCAGAGTGATTGCCCCCGACTGATCCAGAACAAGAATACCTTCTGGCGATTGTTCGAACAGGGCGCGAAATTGCGCTTCACTGAATTGGGCCCGGCGAGTAGTACGGCGTAAAGTGTTAGCGCTTAGACCCTGCAAAACGGCAATCATGACAAACAATATTACGCTAGTTATCCAAAAAGAGAAGGGCGGATCCAGGTTTAATGGTATCCCACCCTGCGTTTGGACCCAGGCCACAACGCCGCTCCCCAGTATAGTCAGCCCGGCAAAAACGGCGCTGGCGCGGCTGCCCAAGAGTAGGCCACTGAGGATCAGCACCAGATAGTATACGCCAAACGCGGGGCTCAATACCCCATCGGTAGCTAGCAGATTAATGGTGATTATTAACCAGACGAAACTCACTTCGGCGACGCTGACCAGGCGGATATAACCACGCCGGAAGGCCACCAAACAGATAACCTGGAAGGTCAACTCAACCAACGTGCGAAATACCGTGAAGGGTACGTCGAACGAGGTTCTATCTACAATTAAGATCAGGGGCAAGGAGAGGGCAGAACTTCCTATGAGCAAAGGCAAGATGACGCTAAGCAAGAGGGCAGATAGATTCAGGTCTTCATCCTCAAAGACGGGGGGAGCGAATAAGCGTTTGATTGTGGTCATGTAATTCTCCCAGTATCCTGTTTCGGCTCTGGCAAATTGCCCAGGCTAAAGTAAAACGTTGCCCCCTGGCCCAATTGTGACTCAACCCAGATGCGCCCGCCGTGTACCTCTACAATCCGCTTGACCAGGGCCAGGCCAATGCCGGTCCCTTCGACACTCTGATCCAGCCGTTCAAACAGGCCAAATATCTTGTGTTGATAGCGCGGTTCAATACCACGGCCATTGTCACGCACGTAAATGATAGTTTCAGCTACTTCTTTGTAAGCGCCAATCTCCACCCGTGGAACCGGCTGGTCGCCCATAAATTTGACGGCGTTATCCAGCAGGTTTTGCAACACCTCCACCAGGCGGGGCCAGTCGCCATAGACAGTGGGTAAGTCGGGAGCGATGTCCACCTGTACCCCGTGCGCGGCAATGCGACCCCCTACCAGCTTCACCGCTTCTTGAACCAACTCGGCGAGGGGGATGGTTTGGGGCGCGTTCATCAGCCGGCCAATCCGGGAGAGTTCGAGCAGGTCGTCGAGGAGATCGTGCATTTTGTCGGCAGCCTCGCGGATGTGTTGAATGTCACGCTGCATCCTTTCCGCATCGCCTGTGGCCGCATCTTTTTCCAGCCAGCCCAGGAAACCTTTGATGGTAATCAGCGGGCTTTTAAGGTCGTGCGAGACGGTGTAGGTGAAGCGTTCCAGTTCGGCGTTTTTGGTTTCCAGTTGGGTAATGAGCTGCTCCCGTTCCTCTTCCTGTCGCTTGCGCTCGGTAATGTCGCGTACAAAGGTACAGTTGTAACTCTTGCCTTCGAAATTAAAATGATTGGTCGAGATTTCAACGGGGATAACCCCGCCATCTTTGCTCTTAAGCAGAGACTCAAATGATCTAAATGGTCGCCCTGGCGTTTCTTGCCAGTAATCCTGCCAATTTTCTCCGAGATTATCAGCAGTGAGGTCAGACACACTCATGGCCAGTAATTCGTCACGGGTATACCCGGTGATACGGCAGGCACTTTTATTGACATAAAAGAACCTGGCCTCAGTATCAAGCCAAAAAGCCCCATCGCTCAGGTGATCTACCGAGAATTGGGTGAGGCGCAGGGTTTCCTTCAATCGAGCCGCCTGTAAGGCCGCCGCGCCTTGATCGGCCAGGATTTGATAAAGGCGCAGCTTACGCTCATCAAAGTATTCGACCTGGGCAGATGAGACGACCATAACCCCTAGCCAGTCGATTCCGCTAATAAGCGGTATGATGGCCAGACTAACCAAGCCCATCTGGCGGGCAAAGTCACGGCTGGCCGAGGCAACTCTCCCATCAAGTTGGAGGTTGGATAAGACCCATGGCTGGTTAGAAGTAACAGAAGCCAGCAGCGGAAACAGACTTTCCCAGAAGCGGTTTTCTGCTTGATCGCCGATCAGCCCGTCAGGTGTGGCCGTACGCCGTAGTCTGAAGGTTAACTCCGCTGCCTCGTGGTCAATCAAGTGAATGGAAACGCTGGTTTTTGGATAAAGCCCGGCCTGTTGACTTAAGATATCTAACACCTCAGGCTCGGTCTGGGACCTGGCCAGCGCCTGGCTGACCTCAAAACGGAGATCCGTTTCGGCCAGGCTTTGCTCAATCTGGGCTACGAAGATGGCGTTCTGGAGGGCGATGGCAATCTGTCCGGCCAGTGTTCTAAAAACATCCAGGTATGATTGGCTGAAGTAATGCGCCTTATCGTGTTGGATGTCGAAGACCCCTAACACCTGTTTGCCTACGACCAAAGGCACCGCTACCTCTGACCTGGTCTCCGGCAATAAAGGATTGGGCAAAAAATAGCGATCCTCGGCCACGTTGGGCGCGTGGACCACTTCTTGAGTCCGGGCCGCTCGCGCGACCAGGCTCTGCTCGCGGTTCAGTGGAATCGTATGGCCTCGCTCCAGCATCATGCGTCCGGGCTCACCGTAGCCGGCGCGCAGCACCAACTCTGCTGTCTCTACATTTAGGGTGTAGAGGTGCACATAGTAGAGGCCAAAGCGCTCTTTTAAGAGCGAAATCACGGCGTTTAATAGTTCATCTGGATTGAGAATGGCGCTAACTTGCCCGGCAATCTCAGCCGCCGTGCTAAGTTGCATGGCAAAGCGTTCACGTTCCGCCTCCGCCTGTTTGCGGTTGGTGATATCGCGCACAATGCCCAGTACTTCATTTGACCCAACCTTAACCAGACGCGCTTCGTAATACCTGGTTTCGCCGTTGCTTGGTAAGGGATATTCATAAAACTGGATCTCGCCAGTTTGTAAAGTTCGCCTGATATAAAGATCAAATTGTTGGGCCAGTTCGGGGGGTAAAATGTCGGCCTGGTTTTTGCCCAAGAATTCGTTGGGCGGCACGAGGGTCTGGAAATCTTTGGCCGGGATGAAGTCAATATAAAAGCCGTCCCGGTCAAGTCTGAAGATGGCGTCTGGGATGGCTTCCAGCAGAGCCCGATTGGTCGCTTCGCTCTGGTGCAGCGCTGCTTCGGCCTGTTTGCGCGCGGTGATGTCTTGGTACATCCCCAAGACCGCCACCACCTGGCCGGTAGCGTCACGCAGCGGAACTTTGCTGGTTTGGACCCAGATTTGGCGGCCACCGGGCGTAGTTTGTGGTTCCTCATAATTCAGTTTGGGTTGACCTGTCGTCAATATTTGACGATCATCGGTCCGATATAGTATGGCCTCGTTAATCCAGCGCAGCTCGAAGTCGGTCTTGCCTACCACGGCGGCAGGGGTGTCTAGCCCCGTATCAGCTACAAAATTTTTGTTGCAGCCCAGATAAACCAGGTCGGCATTTTTCCAAAAGACAGCGTAGGGAATATTGTCTAAAATTGTTTGTAAGACCTGCTGCGACTCGCGGAGGGTTTCTTCAACCTGTTTGCGCTCGGTGATGTCACGGGCGTTCAACACAATACCGGCCACGCTTGGATGGTCTAGCAGGTTACGGCCGATAGCCTCGATGACACGATAGGAACCATCCTGGTATTGAAAACGGGCTTCAACCGTTTGAACCCGGCCTGACTCCTGGCTGATCTGCTGAAAAGCCTGGCGCACCTGGGGTAAATCTTCGGGGTGAACAAGCTCAAAAGTGTTTCGGCCAATGATCTCAGCCGGATCGTAGCCAAATATGCGGCGGGCCGAAGGGTTTTGGTAGCGGATAGTTCCAGCCTTATCCACCACAATGATGGTATCAAGCATATTTTCGATGAGGCTTTGGTAAAATTCGGCGCTATGCTCTACGGTTTCATTTAGGCCGTTATTGTTTGACATGGCTCACTCCACCAAAAAGCCGGCGTGAAAACGTCGGCTATGAAATCGATTAGACCTAGAATTTACTGCTTTTGACGGTTTGGTTTGACATCGCCTTGCGGAGAGTTATCGATCTAGCCGGCTAAGCCGTCAGCTCTGCTTGAGGGGTAATTGAACCAGAGAAAAAAGGTCTGACGGATTTTTATGAAGGTTCAAAGATTAAATCGGTAAACAGGAACGCAGAGTTTCGCAGAGGAGGCACAAAGGACCACAGAGAAATCTCAGCGAATCTCTATGCCTTCTCCGTGTTTCTCCGTATAGTTTTTTACCAAACTATTTTCTTAAACTCCATTAAAATCCGTCAGACCTCAAATTACATCACCATAATCGGCTCATTGGCCGGCATGGCCACCAGATCATACTCCATCGCCCCGGTGACCAGCACCGGCACCATCTGGCCGATGGGCAGCTCCTTTTCTACCACTACAAAGCCGTCAATCTCCGGTGCGTCGCGGTAGCTGCGGGTGATGCTGACGCCATCGCCCGCGCCATCTACCAGCACCTCCAGCCGCTGGCCGACCATCTGCTGGTTGCGTTCCAGCGAAATCGGCTGCTGGAAGGCCATCAATCGCTCCCAACGTTCCTGTTTGGTAGTCTCGTCAATTTGAGCGGGCAGGTCAAAAGCGGGCGTACCCGGCTCCGGCGAAAAGGTAAAGGCCCCCACCCGGTCGAACTGGACCGCCCCCATAAAATCAAGCAAGCCCTGAAACTCGGCTTCGGTTTCGCCCGGATAGCCGACGATAAAGGTCGTCCGCAAGACCGCGCCGGGCATGGCCTGGCGATAAGTCTCGATCCAGCGAAGCAGTTTGTCCACATTGTGCGGCCGGCGCATGCGCTTGAGCGTATCGGGGTGGCCGTGTTGCAGGGGCATGTCAAGGTAGGGGATGATCTGGAGCTGCGCGGCCATGACCTCCACCAGCCGCTCGCTGGCGTGGCCGGGATAGGCGTACATCAGCCGCCACCACTTGATCTCCGGCGCGACGCGGACCAGACCTTCCATCAGGGCAGGTAGCCCATCCAACTCGCCCCAATCGCGGCCATAGGCCGTGGTATCCTGGGCAATCAGGATGACCTCCTGCACCCCGGCGGCGGCCAGACGCTGGGCCTCGGCCACGATGTGCTCGCGGGGCCGGCTGCGGTTTAGCCCCTTGAAGCTGGGAATGGTGCAAAAAGCGCAGGGCGCGGAGCAGCCGTCGCTGATTTTGAGGTAGGCGCTGGCCCGGCCCACATCCACCTGCTGCCGGTTGAGGGCGATGGTCTCGAGGGGCGTGTCGCCGGTTTCGGGCAGGTGATAGAGCGGTTCGGGGCGTTTTTCGGCCCGCAGTTTTTGAATAAAAGGCACAATATCGGCCCAGGCTCGCGTGCCGATGAGGCCGTCCAGCCCTTTGACCTGGCGGGTGACTTCGCGGCCAAAGCGTTGAGCCATGCAGCCGGCAGCAATGAGCAACTGCTGCCGCCCTTTGGCCTGGTTCTTCTTTTTAAGCGCGGCCAGCTCTTGCAGCGCACCGATGGACTCATCCTTGGCCGCCTGCAAAAAGCCGCAGGTGTTGACAATGAGTACGTCGGCCTTGTTCGGGTCGGTGACACCGTTGTAGCTGGCTTGCAGCAGCAGCTCGCTGATACCCTCGCTGTCGAAGGTGTTTTTGGGGCAGCCCAGGGTCAGGAGGTAGAAGGTGGGTTCGGCCTGTGAGCCCCGACCGTTGACTGCCGTCCGCCGCTGCTGCTTATTTTCTAATTTCTTATTTTTCATTTTTAGAATTCGTTAACCTGTCTTCCCTTTCTGACGCTAGCCATAAAACCGGCCAAGTCCTGGCCTTAATTCTACCTCAAAATCCTGTTTTCGGGTATTGTCAGGATTTATCATTTCTGTTCCAGCCGGGGCGTTACCCGGCGTTATAACACACAATCCCAGGCCCGCACCGGCCTGGGATTGTGTGGTTTGTGGGAGTTTTTGAGCTAATTCTAAACTGAGCAGCCCAGACCCTAAAGGTCTCACAGACCTTTAGGGTCTTCTTGGTTTAAGACACGCTGACCGGCTGTTCCAGAAAACCGGCGCGAATGTTCTCCGTGCCAAAGCGGGAACGGACCTCGAGCGTGTACTCGCCGGCGGCCAGATCGGGGGGCACCAGGAAGATGAGTTCACGCTGGGTGTTGTGCAGCACCGTCTCGATCCGAGTCCGGCTCTGATCCTCGGCGATGAGGAAGATGCCCTGGCCGGTATCCTGCGGGTCAAACTGCAAGGCATGCCCGCGCAGCTTGGCCCCGCCGCCGGGGGTCAGCACGTTGTTGCCGTCGCCATTGTTGGGGTTGATGTATTCCTCCGGTTGGGGCATGGGCCGGTTGGCCTTTTGCTGCTGCACCCGCGCGCCCGCCTGGAGCTTGCGCCTGAACTGGGCGTTGGCATTGACCCTCGGCTCGACCCGGTGGCGGCTGGGATCAAACGAGTCATACTGGCTGTCAAAGTTACCTTTGATCGACGCCCCCAGGTTGACCAGGGGGGTCAGCACATTATTACCTTCCAGGATGAGGCGGACGATGGTGCTGAAGAACAGGTCCAGGACGGCCATGATGTCCTGGCGGGTCAGGGTTGTGCCCTGCTCGACCATGCGGTCGATGACATCCTCCAGGTTATAGGTGCGCTGGGGCAGAACAATGGCCCGGAAGAAACCACTGCCGTTGGTCAGCAGGTTTTTATACAAACCGAAATTGATCATGGGGTAAGCTCCTTGTTTCATAATGAAGTAGAAGTTGGAATGGGAGGGTGCAGGCTGCAAGAGCGTCCTGAGTAGGCTGAAGCTTCATCCTGAGCTTGCCCACAGGGGGCCTTTGGCTCTCGAAGGGCGAAGCGAAAGCCGTATAGAAGGGCGCTAGCCAGTGCCCCTATAAGCGAACACACCGGTGCAGCCTGCGCCTGGTTGGAAGACGATATTGAATTGTCAAAAGAGCGGGAGATTGGCGGCACCACGCTGTGCCCATCGTGAGGATCGATCCATTGGGTTGCGGCAGTTAAGGGTTACCGATGAGCGCTGCATCGGTAGACCGGCCGGCGACTAACCGCAAACCTTAAGGTTCTTAAGATCATCTCTTTTTAACATGCTTTGGGGCTGACCGCAACAGGACTTTGTACCCAGGACGTTTGTGCATGTACCTTGGGGCAGCGAGCAGGCTGACTTTGGCCTGGCTCGCCTCATCCCCCACCAGGCCCATTATTCACCTTCCATAGATAATCCCCACGCTCCCGCCCCAAAGCACCCAAGAATTGGTAACAAAGCCTTGTAATCAAGGTATAATCCGCACATCATCTACAAAAGCCTTATTAGAAGTTCCAAGGTCGTGCGACAACTGTATTACAGGCCTAAACTGCACTGAATCAGCGCTGGGTAGCTCATAGGTGGCTATCAGTCTCTCATTGACGAAGTAACTAAAGGTATTCGTTGCTACGTCAAATTCTATCCGCATTGTATACCATGTATCATATTTAGCATTCAATCGCGTTATGGCAGGGTTGCCATCAATTTTGACGAATATCACTGGGGTTGGGCTATTAGCCGGTGAATTACTGATCCCCATTTCTGTCCATCCACCGGGTATATCGTAAGACTTGAATGACTCAGCATTGATATTGATCTCTCTAACGCCTGTCCCCTCGTGGTCACTACTAAGCAGCATTTTTACCTCAAAAAACTCGAAATTAGTCATTTCCCAGTTTCGTAAACCAATACTTACCTCGCCGCTACTAGATCGCTCAGTGTCTGAAAGCATTAGAATCCCGTTTTGTTGGACCATCTGTGATGTTTCGAAATCAGCTTCCTCCATTGACCACAATTTAGTATTAAAATGACCATTAAACGTTGGATCGTTGAAATTATCATATATTGTTGGGTCAGCATCAATAGTAGCTGTTGAGGTAAGTGCTGGTAGAGGGGTAGTAGGAGGTGTAGGTGTTGGCGTATTAGTCGGCGTCCTAGTAGGAACTGAAGTTGGTGTGTGCGTCGCAGGCGGAGCAGATACTACTATCGTGCCGGTCGGCGTCGAAGTAGCCAAGCCATTGTCGCGCCTATCAACGTAGAAAATGTAAGCCGCCCAGCCAAGCGTTAACACGGCAACAATAACACCACTCATCTGCCACATTGAGTCATGGGTAACAGCCAATAGCTTGTCTTTCAACGTTGGTGGAATAGGTTGGGGAGTCACAGTAGCGCTTCTAAGATTCGCCAGCAATTCTTTTAAGCTCTGCTCGCAGTTATCCCCCCGAAAATCAAGATACTGTATTCCAGTTAGAGCTAAAGGGATTTCACAATTCCGGTAGAGTAAAGGAATAACTTGTAAGTGCAAGCTGATTGCATACATGTATTCCTTGTGTACCCACTCTGACTCAACCGAGTCTGGTGTCAAAAGTATCAAGCAATATTGGCTAGTTTTAATAGCGGCTTGAATTGCTCTTTCCCATTCTGCCCCGCCTTTGAGGTCTGATACATCCCACCACACGGCGAAACCGGCTTGTTGTAAATTCTCGGCTAACCGGCGGGCGACACCAAGTTGTTTCCGTGAATAGCTAATAAAAATCTTGATCGGAGGAGACGTGGCTACGTTTGAAACAATCGCCAGAGTTTGTTGGGGTGCTACTTTTGGCTTTCTATATAAGGAGGCTCTATATTGAGCATATTTATTGGGGTTAATCTCTTTGACCAGCCGTAGCAAGCGACCGAATGAATTGGTCTGACTACAATACTCAATCAGTAAATGCACCTTGTGAGTGTAGGTCATGCCAGTCGAGAACTTTTGATAAACAGCAGGAAAGTGATCGTAGCAGAAAATCCAAAAACCTTCATCCATGAAAGCTGCCGTGACCAACTCTCGGACCGCTTTGGTATTGTATTCGACAGAAGATGACTGGCTCATAGCTCTCCAGTCTCATTTTAATAAAGCAACAGTAATTTTAGCCAAGGAGTAATGTGAGGTGACATATTTGATTCTTAAAGAGTGATTTGGCAAGAATTATAGCGGCATAACGACCGCAAATTAGCCGATTACGGGCCAGCGAAACCATCTCTTCAACGCCGAAGTGACGCCACTAGCGCAACCAATTTCTATCAATGGAAGGGTAGTAATTCGGCTGCATTTGTCTTGTTGGGTAGATTTTTACCAGGTTTAACATTCTTCATCTAAACCAAAACTTAATTGCTTTACACCAAAACCAGCATCTTTGTTACCGTTGTCACTATTTGAGTTATCTCTAACCTCTGACATTCCTGTTGTTCGAGCAGCAGCGCAAACTTCACCCCAACTAACAAAATATTCATCATAAAACTTAATCGGATACTTTCCATATTCCTCAACTTCTTCACGAGTTGGCAACTTGCCTAATTCTTGTGCGATGCGCTTTACATCTAGTTGCAAAGTCTTCTTTGGAATCTCATATTTCTGTTTACGTAAACGAGGAACAGGGCTATTTTTTGCCGTAAGTTTGCGTTCTTCTTTCCGAAATGGGTCAAGCCCCTGAGTTATTTCTTCATGCCGTTCTTGAGCAATTTTGAAATATTTTTCTGATTTCTCGATTCCGATATAACTTCGTCCCAACTGGTGTGCGGTAAGAGAAGTTGTGCCTGAACCATTAAAACAGTCTAAAACCACTTCATTGGGTTTTGTAAAAATAGAAATTAAACGGTACATCAAATGCGGTGGTAGTTGTGTTGGATGATCTACTCGGCGGCTATTGTGTTTTAACCTATGAATATCCCACCACAAATCAGTAAGTGGCGCACGGTCATTAATTTGCATCACCTGACGGTGTTTTACACAGCCTGAACGTAGACAGTAGTTTTCAGCTAACGGCATGAGGGACTCAAATGCCAACGGCGCATTGGGTACGCTTGTCTGCCCAGCTTCACCAATCAAGCCGGGCAGTTCCCGCGAATTACCTTTGCTAAAGGCTAAAATTGTGTAATGTGCTGGCATAATCAATCGGACCGGAAAAGATAAAGCATCCCAGGCAATCCAATTTTGAAATTGCAAGACTGTTTTCATGAACAAGAAATGTCGGATAGACCAGATAGGAATATTGAGAAGTGTAAGTGTCCGTCCCGGTTTTAATACACGGGCTAATTCCGCAATCCATTGGTCACACCAATTAAAATATTCCTTGATCTGCAAATCGTCAGTGTAACCACTGTATTTTTTACCTAAATTATAAGGTGGGTCAGTAAAAACAAAGTCAATACTATTATCTGGTATTTTCCTTAACTGTTCTAAACAGTCACCATTTATGAGACGATTTGTTAAATTTGAGGGCAGGCCATTTTCTGAAACTTTCTGACCTGTATTGTTCCCAAACAAAAAATATTGTGGCGATGCTTCCCGAATGACATTGAAATTCTGCACCCAATCTGGCACGTTACCATCAGAATTTGAAACAGGGACATACTTCATAAAGCGGCAATCAAGTACCAAAAGTTTTTTATATGGCGCAAGACCAAATAAATCTTGAAAACGTGAAATGATAGGCGAAATATCGCTATCCAACTCACAAGCAATATCACGCCACACATCAGACAACAACGTACCATATTGGTGATAGGTATGCTTTTTCCCCCCATAATCTTTGGTGGTTTTATCGCAGTTTGGACAATATGTATATCCTATTCTGGTTTTAACGTGATTCAACGATTTTTTATATCTTGTGTGAATTAAGGCCCCAAAGTGATAATTTGGGAGAGAACTAGTATCTATCTCTTTGGGGGAAGTACGCTTGATTGCAACCCAATGCTGATAGCAAACAGTTGAGGGAATTTTAGCCTGTACTTGAACCAAGTCTGCAATTTCACCAACCGAAATAAGGGTTGCTTTAGGTCCTAATTTATTTGCTACATTGGCTACGAAAGAGCCGATATTTTGTAGTGGATTTTTATACCCATTTACTTCTGAATGTAGCGGTAAAACTACTATGCAGACATCGTTAAAATTTTGTGCAGTTTTAAAGAGTTCATCGCTACTGTGAACAGAAATTTGTTCCACTACTAGGGGATGGTTGTTTTCTGACAAATGTGCCATTATTCCAGCCCTCCCCAAAAATATTCTTTTAAATATTCACAAAGAACATCCAGTTCACTACGAGAGAAAGCTACAGTACAATGGCTATGAGCGCATATTGTTCGGAGTGCGGTTTCTCGTTCAAAGTTGCCTGACCCATCAAGTACATAAGCAATTTTATGTCCGGCATCCTCAATTTGTTCATACCTGGCTTTAGCCTGACCAGATTTACGTTCTATGACGCTATTTGTTGTAACCTGAAAACTGACCTCAACGGCAACATATTTTTTGCCGTTGGTAACAATCAAGTCAAAAGATGTTAAACGTCCCGTGTTTACGTCGGTATGCGTAACTCCAGGTAAACGACCATTGGTTTGGACTTCGATTTTGGGTACATCCAAATTATTTCCAATGTATTGCCCAACGAATTTTTGAGCCAATTGCCCTAAATTGTTGGATTTCGCACCTCCGGTAATTCGGCTAACCCAAATATAGCGTTGCTTAATAAAGGTTGCTAATGCATCTGGGTTGCCCAGATAATCGCCAATTCCACATTTTGCCAGGGTAGATGCTACTTCCAAGTCATCATCGCTGTAAGCACTTCCAAACAGAAGCAAAGTAATAGCGTCACGTTGTAAATCAGCAAGGGGATGTTTATCGAATAGTTTTTTACCATCAATCTTGAGCGAAGTATTACTGAATTTTTGCGTTGGTAACACCTTGAAAATGTAAGAACGTTGCTGACCACGCCATAAATAATTCAGTTTGCCATCTGGAAACAGAAGTTCAAATTCACGGCTAACCCGTTTTAGCATTTCGCCCCCAAAGTCGGCTAAAATTACCAAATGTTTCAGGAAAAGGTTAGCCGGTAAACTGGATGCCTCAATTATGTCAAATAATTTATCTAATTCGACTGTCTCAATACTGAGAATATGAATGAATTGGTCTTGGGTCTTTAAAAGTAGGGGGATAATACTAAGTTTTGCCTCCATTTCAGATAATTCCGAAGGCCAAAACTTTGATGCTACTTCTTCTAGCTGTTCAAATGTTCTTTGATAGTTTTGTGCGGACTTTGTCATTGAGGCTCCGAAGAGAAAAGAATTTTCCTAGCTCTAACATTTTCTGTGGTTAACTTTCAAACCAGCGGAAGAGGTAG
>CAZRYD010000169.1:13614-13888 GCA_964604225.1 uncultured Caldilineaceae bacterium | reverse complement strand
TTCCGGTGGATGGCCTGGTCAAAGAGGGCTACTCGGCGGTGGACGAGTCGATGCTGACCGGCGAGAGCCTGCCGGTCGAGAAAAAAGTCGGTGATCCGGTCATCGGCGGCACCCTGAACAAGACCGGAGCCTTTAAGTTTGAAGCAACCAGGGTTGGTAAAGATACCGCTCTGGCCCAGATCATCAAGTTGGTGGAAGACGCCCAGGCCAGCAAAGCACCCATCCAGAAATTGGCCGATTGGGTAGCCGGGCACTTTATCCTCGGCGTGCATAT
>CAZRYD010000169.1:0-13604 GCA_964604225.1 uncultured Caldilineaceae bacterium | reverse complement strand
GTCTTTGTCTTCTGGTTCTTCCTGGGCTACCAACTGTTCTTCGACCCCAACAGCGCCTTCATCCTGTCGCCCTACAAGCTGGGCGAGATTGGGGTGTTTGGCTTTGCCCTGCTGCTATCGGTAACGGTGCTGGTCATCTCCTGCCCCTGCGCGGTAGGATTGGCCACACCCAGCGCCATGATGGCCGGAACAGGCAAAGCTGCCGAATGTGGTGTCCTCTTCAAGGGAGCGGAAGCCATTGAGAACGCCAGCAAGTTGCAGACGATTGTCTTTGACAAGACGGGCACGTTGACCAAAGGCGAGCCTAGTGTGACCGACATTGTTGAATATCCCAGACCAGGCCATGTTCCCAATGAGGTACTGCGCCTGGCCGCCAGCGCCGAGAAAAACAGTGAGCACCCGCTGGGTGAGGCCATTGTCCGCGCTGCCCAGACCAATGGTTTGCCCTTGATTGACCCCGACTCGTTCAACGCCATTCCCGGTCACGGGATTGAAGCTCAGGTTGAAGGGCACACGGTCCTGTTGGGTAATCGTAAGTTGATGGCAGAGCGGAAGATAGATTTTCGCTGGGAGATTCACCAGGCCGAACGCCTGGAGAGTGACGGCAAGACGGTTATGTTCGTAGCCGTGGATGGCCAGCCAGCCGGGTTGATTGCCGTAGCCGATACCCTGAAGGAATACTCGGCCGAGGCCGTTCAACGGCTGCACAAGTTGGGCCTGGAAGTGGCCATGATCACCGGCGACAACCGCCGCACCGCCGCAGCCATTGCTCGACAAGTGGGCATTGATCGCGTCCTGGCTGAAGTGCTACCCCAGGATAAGGCCGAAGAAGTCAAGAAGTTACAAGCCCTGGGCCAGAAGGTGGCGATGGTCGGCGATGGGGTCAATGACGCCCCCGCCCTGGCCCAGGCAGACGTGGGGCTGGCCATCGGTTCCGGCACCGACGTCGCCAAGGAGACCGGCGACGTGATCCTGATCAAAGACGACATTCGCGATGTGGTCACGACCCTGGAAATCGCTAAGACGACCATGCGCAAGGTCAAGCAGAATCTATTCTGGGCCTTTGTCTACAACACCTTGGGCATCCCAATTGGCGCGGGCTTGTTCTATCCGTTTGTCTCGCTCATCATCAGCCCGGAACTGGCGGCGGCGTTTATGGCCGTCAGCTCAGTTTCGGTCACGCTCAATACGCTGCTGCTCAAACGGTTCAAGCCGTCTATTCGCCGTCAAAATAAATCACAGACCGGCGACACCGGCACACCGGAAACCCGCTTAGCTACTTCACCGGCGGGCCATTAGCTTGATTAACCGGAGGAATCTGATGGAACACGAACAAGTCGAGCAAGAAGTAGCGCGAAAAAGCGCGTTAATTTACCTACCAATTACTGTGGGCGCAGCCCTGCTCTTTTGGCTGGCTGCCACCCTGGGCGATTATCCACTGGTTGCCCGGATTGGCGGGACGGTTTGGATCTGGCTGCTCAGCATGATTGTGACGATGCCCCTGGTCACGGCGCGGGTCAAACGCCAGGCTAGAGGCAAATAGCTGGCGAAGGTTAAATGTTTAAGCCACTACGACATATTCACGCGGAGGAGATGGCCCTCACACTGATGCTGTGGTTGTGCTGCCTACCGCTGGTCGGGCTGCTCGTCATCCCCTTCTTCGGGTTGAAGGTGGCTGCAGGTGTAGCCTTGACCTTATTTCTGGTGATAATGCAATCTGCTGGGGCATCTGCGGCTGGAAAGTCTTCAGCAGGTGAGACTCGTAGACATTTGTCCAGCAATCAACTATTTTTATCTTTCGACTTCGCCGAAATAAGCGGTTAAAAGCAGCATACCGATTGTCAGGGTGGAAAGTGGCTCAAGCTAACGGATTATGTTGCTAGGATGGATAACCTCGCGTAGAGGCAGAAACAAGTAAATTTTCTAGCCAATTGTCACGATAGGTAAAACCATTGAGCTTATGAGCGGGTAATTTGTAAATCTGTCCCACTTTGGCTCGGGGACAGTAGGGCAAAAAATTATGGCTCAAAGCCCAAGCGCGGACGCTGCGTTCAGCCGACATCAGATGCCCGTTGAAATACTTGGTACTATACAAATAGTGAGCCAACGGTTCCATATGGCGGTCAATCATATTACTGGTGCGATAAGCCGCCGGATAAACATACACTTTGATAAACTTCGGCGTTTTTGCACATAATTTCAAAATTTCAAAATGGCCTCTAAGCCGGTGCCCTTGGGCAAGGTCAGGATGGCCCAGGTTTTGAAGGCAGCTACCTTTTTCATAAAGGTGAGGGGATCAGGGGCGTGATAAATCTCCCAAACTTGGGCTTGGATTTCAACAAAATCAGCTTTCATGCGCTGGCAACAAGCGCGAATTTTGATAAAGGCGTGGAGGAAATAACTGATGAGGACGATGGTCGGAAAGAGAGCCTTCCAGGCTAACCGAGTAGCAAACCAACCATCGGTGTTGACGGTTTGGGGTTTGATAGTCTGGTTTCAATTGTTGGGCTTCGGTCTTGAAGGAACGGTAGGCTTCTGTTAGTTCTTTTTCATCAGCAGCCAGCGTCACCGTGGCACCCAGGACACAATCTTCAGCAACCGTGAGCGCTAGGTAGGCTTTTGGGTAGTGGCACAATAGGGAGAGATGATGTAAACTGACCAAAAACTCTCAGAGGTGTGCCAATGGTTACAGTCATCTTGAAATGCGGTCATTGTGGTCGTGACAATTTGGTGCGAAACGGACGCACTCGCAACGGTAAGCAGCGCTACTGGTGCCACGATTGTGGTCGAACGAGCCGAGACAATCCTGGCAGTAATGCCTATCCCGCTGAGCGACGGGAAGAAATTCTGCGGGCCTATCAAGAACGTAGTAGTCTGCGCGGGTTGAGCCGGACCTTTGGTGTCTCTCGGAACACGGTCAGTAGTTGGCTCAAAAAAAACACAGCCAACTGCCAGTCTTGAGCCAAACCCTGGTCATTCCAGAAGGGCGACTGATCTTGGAGCTGGATGAACTGTGGTCCTTTGTGCTCAAACGCGCCAACAAACGCTGGGTCTGGTTGGCTTTGTGCCGCCTGACCCGCCAAGTGGTGGCTTATGTCATCGGGGATCGGAGTGAAACCACATGTCGCAAACTTTGGCAAGCTCTGCCAGAGGCTTATCGTCAAGCTCATTGCTACACCGACCTGTGGGAAGCTTATCAGGCCGTCATCCCGGCTGACCAGCATACCGCTTCTGGCAAAGCAGCCGGACAGACCTGTCACGTCGAGCGTTGGAACAACACCTTACGACAGCGTTTAGCTCGCTTTGTGCGCCGGACCCTTTCGTTTTCTAAGTCCGAAACAATGCACGAGATTTGTTTGTGTTTATTTATTCATCGTTACAATTCAGACTGTCTTATCGCTCCCCGTTGAGCCACTACCGGCTTTTTCACCATTAAGGTTCCTATGTTTTTCATCAGCTAACAGGTGCTCCGGCAATTTGTCGGGGTCTTTGAGGGTGGTGCCTATGATGCTGTTGCGTCCCAGATGTTGGGTCAGCCGATACCAGTACATATCCATAAGGCCTCATCTGCCAATCGCTTGAAGCAAAAGTACACAAACGGAGTATCGACGAAGATACCGAATCCCCCTGCACTGGCTTCACCCGACCATTGCTCACTCGGCGGCATGAGCCAGCGACTCGATGCGCGTGTCGCGCAGCCGCTCCCGAATGACCTGCGCGGCCTTCTGCATCATCAGGTAGCCAAAGCGGCAATCCGTTTCAAAAGTTTTCAACAGTTCCGGGCAGTCAAAGGCGATTACCCGGCACGGGGTGGTAGTTTTGCCACCAGCCGTGGCTTTGTGGGGAGGGACCAGAGCAGACCAGGCAAAGACCTCTCCTGGCCCAATAGCGCTGATGACAACGTCCCTGGTTTGCAGCTCACCTGTGAGTTGTCCAGAGAGTTTTTGCTGGACGGCCTGATCGGGTAATTCGATCACGATGGCAATCGCCCCTTCCAGGACAAGATAAAAGTTTTTCAAAAAATCCCCCTCATGGAAAAAATAATGCCCGGCTTCCACGGCGATTTCGTCGGCCACTTTGGCCAGCGTGACGATTTGTTCATGGCTCAGACCGGCAAAAAAAGGATAGCGACGAATCAATTCGGGTGAAACCATATTTTCCTCCTTAAAATGACCGCAGACCGCCGAGTGGTTCTGCGGTCTGCGGTCGGCGCTCGTTTATTCCAGTTCGGCCAGCACGGCGGCCATCACTTTGGGGATCGCCTGAGTGACAGCCGGGGTAGGCTCCTCGCCAAAATCGCTAACGTTTTCTACCTCAACCGCATAGATGATAATCTCTTTGGGCAGGGGCAATCCCAGCCGTTGCCCCATCTCCAGGGCAGTCAGCAAGCTGGTATCGTGGGGGGAGGCGCTGTGCTGCGTAGGGGTGATAGCCTGAAGATTCTCTAGGGTCATCCGCTGGACCGCGCCGGGCTGCCCGTTTTGACTTTGCCAGGCGTCAATCAGGATGACCCGCTCGTAGCCGACCATTGTTTCCATAAGCGTTAATCCGCCGAGACTGACCTCACATATATCTACCCGCGAGTCCTCCGGCAGGGCGACCCGCACGGCCTCGGCTACTCGCACACCCACGCCATCGTCGGTTAGAATAGGATTACCCAGACCCAGGATTAGGGTTTTCTTTATCATTTCCGGGTAAGTTCGTAGCAATCTGTCGCGACACAGAACGAGGACGTTCCAGGATGAGCCGAGTAACGCTTGACCTAACCGGATTGGCAAGGCCAGCGACCGAACGTGGTTGGGGCAACCAATTTCACAGGCCCATACGGCAGCAAAAACCACGCAGCTTGCCAATTCCGGTTGAATTTTTTTGTACTGACCTTGGACTATCCATCCCCACCAAAAGTCTGATCTCAAGCAGGGACCAAAATCCTGCAAAACTCCCATCACTCCGGAGAGTGGCTAGAAGTCAAGAACCAGGTACACCACCTCGGCAAATTCGGTGGGCACAATATCATCCCGTGTGCTGATTGTGAGAGGACGCCTACTCATTGCTGCCATACAGGCTAAAGAGAACAGAGCATTATAGTTGGGGTGGTTCCGGTCGAGCTTGAAATAGCCTTCTTTGGGTTCCTGCGTAGGATTTTCGAGTTTGATATAGCAGGCATCTTCGTGTGTGTATAATCGACTCACTTTGCTTGAGAGATAGTGCGTCATTGCTGACTCCTTTCATAATGTGCTTATATGGGCTAACTTGCACTGGACACGATAGCTCAACCATCTTTCACGTCCGAGACGGACTCTTGACCACACTGTATTACCAATATTTTTTGCCACAGCGCTTCAATTCACGTGTCCCTCCTTTCCCGTCAAGCAAGTTAGCTCATCATAGTATTCAGTAGGGTTGGCAGCCATTTAAGCTCCTCAGGTTCTTCAGGCTGCATCATAGTATTCAACAGGATTGGTAACCATTCAAGTTCCTCAGGTTCTTCAGGTTTCATCATAGTGTTCAGCAGGATTGGTAACCAGACAGGCTCTTCAAGCTCTGGTATTAACCTTTCTGCCGTCTGACTTACCCGCTCGCCGAGGTCGGCAATTATACGTTGGTGGCTCCATCCTTCACACTTCTGAGCATAAGCGGAAGGAACGATTGGTTCCCCCTTTGCAGCCCAGGCCGCTAACCTGGCCGAACTTGAGCTGTAGAACTGCTTTAGTCCCTCGAGGCCTGATTGCTTATACTGATGCTCCGCCTGAAGCCGATATTTGACTATCAGGTCGGTGATGATGCCGTATTGTGGTGCGGAGCGTGCCCAGTTAAGGTGTACTGATGGATTTAGCTCATTACGTTCTTGTAGCTCGTAACCGCCCAATTCGGCCAGATGGGTCGATTCAAAGGCATACCATAAACGAAGAGGGTTATTGTCGTCCGCGGCTGCAAATTCAAATAGCTCTACTATTCGTTTCGGACAATCTTCGTCTACGAAAAGTGAACGTCGTTCACCGTATCCGTACGGCACGACTGACTCAAATTGATGTTGCAAGTTTATGGCCTGTGCTCCATCTTCAGACCAGAGACCAAAACGATTGAGCCAAACGGCAGTATTAGCCAACAATAGCCTAGACATAGGACAGCGAAGTTTTCCAGCCTCATCAAGCTTGTACCACTCCTCATACCAAATAGGAATATGCTCTTGTCCATCGTGGGCAACCCAGCCCGATAACTGTTTTAAGTGTGAAAAAATCTCGTTGATAATTGTGTTCAGACGGTTATATTTTTTCTGGCGATCCTTTGGAACCTCGATATTGCGCTGTTTCAGCAACACCTCGACCCTAGTTGACCAACCATCAATATACTCATGAACATCCCGTCGATCTGACATGCAGTCACCGGAGAAAGTGAAGCCTCCAACGTGTTGAATATCCTTGAGATAGTGATACATCAGTTGAAAATTCTCGATCATGTCCCACATCACCACATCCCTGTCGCAGGTCACCCCATCTTCGTAATGAGTTAGCGGGTCCTTAATGTTTGCAACACTCGCCTTGTACCCGGCTACGCCGGCAAACTGCGCCACTGCGGCGGCAAGGAAACAAGCCATAGGGCCGGCAGTCGCTTCCTGATTGAATCTCGGCAGGTGTTGATTCATGGTTGCTTTAAGCAAACAGTTATCGCCAAGCGTAATTTCCCGCACGCTCGGTTGTCTGGAGGTCAAACTGCCGGAGATGAAGAACAACGGGCGATGTTGATCCAGCCACTCTGCAGAAGGTTCTAATGTCTCCGAATAGCGTTTTGTGTAACATTCGACCTCAAGTCCGGGCGCCAAGCCCGGCCAATCACCCGGTTTGGGAGAATAAACCTCGGTCTTCACACTGTTGTACTCGGCAGTGTCATGCGTATGTCCGGAAAAGGACACGGTAAAACCTCTCATCGAATAGTACTCGTCGTCGACCAATTGGAACAAGCCTTCCCCAATGCCATAAGCGAGACCAATATAAAAAGGGGTGACCTCCCATACATTCCATCTTAAAGACCCATCGGGAGTACTTTCGGGGACATAGCCCGAGAACCGGTGTTCCTTATCCTTAATGGAGCGTACCCGCTGCTTGTCCTCGTGGATTATTGGGGCATGGCTGAAGACAAAAACTAGTGGTGGCTGCCCGGACCCGTGCCACGAAGACCATGCAGTCTGTTTGACTTCATGCAACAGATCCACATGTTCCTGGATGAGGCCCCGATTGTGTGGATTTCCTTCGAGGGCATGCCTCTCGCGGTATGGCAGCTTCTCAAAGTCAGCTTTTGCCTCTATGAGTTGGGACGCACTCGGGAGGAAAACATCTTGTCCCGTGTTCAAGCATACGAAGTAGATATTGCCTACTTCGCCGCTACCCTCTACAGGGAATGTGAAATCCGTGTCGTAATTGATCTCAGTCAGGTATTGAGCAAAGTAGTCCTTGGAAGGCGTAGCGAATCGAAAAGCCTTAGACAAACTCATAGTCTCCTCGTCCCCCTTTAATACGCGTCCTTCATCATTCCAATGTTCTCGATAGTGCCTTGCCAATCGTTCGTATTGATCCTTGTCCCCTCGTTTCCACATATCGAAAAGAACTGCTTCTAGTTTGTTCAGATTAGGGTTGTGATATCGATCTGCCTTTTCGTCCGCGATGTATCTCCTGAAGGTTTCGTCTATGAGAAATCCAAGCCAAATAAAGGTGAAGAAGTAATATTCCAAATAGTCCCAAAACGAAAGGTCAGACCAGAATTCAATGTTTAGGGCAAGCAGGGTTTCGTAGGGTAGATAATCATGGTTACCGGGCACGATGAAAATCGGGATATCGAGGGCCTCGCCTTTGCCATCGCGTCCAGTTATGATTTCAACAAACAGCCGGATATTAGAATCTGACTCAGAGAGGACTGTAGGAGCAGTCTCTCCGTAGCCAAAGTGATAGTTGTCCCCCTTAAAATAGCCGTCGTGGTAGTAATCAACTAGATCACCGGTTAGGATAATAAAGTCAAGTTCACCCTCGGCCGCCTGCCGATTCGCTTCTCGGATCACAGATCGCAGGTGATCGTTGAAGTTGCGATACTTGGCCAGAAAGACCTTTTGCTGCCACGGTTTCAGATGCTGGCAGAGCACCTCCGGAATCTTGTCATAACGGCGAGCCACGTGAGCATCGGTGACGTGAAGAAACTTGAGACCATTTGGAGATGGGAGAGTGTCCCGTACGTGAATCGCATGGTAATTCGTGCGTGCCTTCCATATGATATCACCCATAGCCGGCCAACCGCCTTTTGGTTTCCAATGCTCGGGCACATCAATGCCTACCTCAAACTTACATTCCCACCGAAAACCAGCAACATATTGATGTTCAAGTGAGTTCTCCGGAAAGTCTACCTTTTTTAACCCTGAATCTACATCCGTGTATAGTCTTGGGGCCATCACCAATCGCTGGAATTTTAGAGGTAGATCTTCTTCAACAACATCTGTCTTCGTACTACGTAATTCAATTTGTAGACCCTCCAACTCATACAGGATTTCTAAGTCCGGTAGTTCTGAGCTCTTTCCAGCCACCGTGATTTCGAAGGATTTGAGCTGCGATGGCGTGAGTATGAGAGGATTGCCAAGATTTGGTCGTACCACATAGTATTCTGTCACGGTTACATTTCTCCTAATTTCTGACTGCTGCCTTCTAACGCCTACAAATACTGCCCCAACCGTTCCACCACCTTCCCTTCCGCATCATAGATAATCACCTCCAGCGGCATCTGCCCCGGCAGAGAATGGGTGGCGCAGGCAAAGCAGGGATCATAAGCCCGGAAGGCCATCTCGATCCGGTTGAGCAGCCCGTTGGTAATCACCGTCCCGTTGTGGATGAGCGCCTGGGCGCTCTTCTTGATAGACATGGCAATCGGCGCGTAATTATTGGTCGTGCCGACAATGAGGTTAACTTTGGTCAGCAGGCCGCGCTCGTCGCTCCAATAATGGTGGGTCAGCGTGCCGCGCGGCGCTTCGACGCAGCCGACCCCTTCGTCGGGGGTGTTGGTCACAATCAGGCGCACCTCAGGAGCGGTGATCTCCGGGTCGGTGATCAGCTCCAGCATCCGTTCGGCGGCATAGAGCAGCTCGACCAGCCGCGCCCAGTGAGTGGCCAGCCGGTAATGCACAGGTTCATAACGTCCATTGCTCTTCTTGCTGCCCAGGGTCTCGTACATCTGCTCGAAGGCGGCCTGAGCCTGGGGCGTGGCCATCCCGTCGGCGGCGTTGAGTCGGCTGAGGGGGGTGGCGCAATAGACGCCGCTCTCTTTGCCATCCACAAATCCCTGCCAGCCCACGCCTTTCAGGTAGGGGAACTTCAAGTAAGTCCAGGGTTCGACGTGCTCGGCCACGTGCTCGAGGTAATCGCGGGCCGGATATTTGACGAACTCCTTGCCCTCCGGGTCTACCACCCGGATCAGCCCATCGTAAAAGTTGACGTGGTTCTTTTCGTCCACCGTCCCCATATAATAGGTGCGATGGCTGTAGGCATCCGAGAGAATCATGTCCACATAGGCTTGGTTGCCTAACACAACGTCGGCAAAGAGCTTCAGGCTAAAGAGGCCGAACTCGACGTTCTTACGGGCTATCGCTTCGATCTCCTGCCGCTCGGCTTCGGCGATGGCTTTGCTCCAGCCGCCGGGCAGGCCGGCCGCCGGATGAACTCCGCGCCCGCCGAGCATCTGGATAACGTGATGGTTGCGCATGCGGGTGTCAATGACCTGCTGGCCGATTTCCAGGCCCACTTTGTGGACAACGCCCAGGATATTCCGCTCGGCCGGCGGCGCATCGGGGCCGACGACGAAGTCCGGGCCGCCCAGAGCGTAGAAATGGGTGGTGTGGTCGGTCACGTAGAAGGCGGAGTAAAACATCTCCCGCAGCTTTTTGACGGCCGGGCTTGGCTCGACGTGGAAAAGAGCATCCAGGGCCTTGGTTGAGGCCATGTGGTGGGCTTCCGGGCAGACGCCGCAGATCCGTTGGGTAATCCGCGGCATCTCCTCGGCCGGCCGGCCCACGCAGAACTGCTCAAACCCGCGCAGCTCAGGAATGACGAAGTAAGCGTTGGCGACATCCCCTGCGTCGTTGAGAAAAATCTCAATCTTGCCGTGGCCTTCCAGCCGGGTGATCGGATCAATGCTGATGCGTTTCATTGTCCCTCTCCTTTTCTATCAGACTCGCACCCTTCGATACGCGCTCCACTCCGTTTCGCGTTACTCAGGGTGCGGTTTGTGGCTTGGGCAGCATCCTGAGTAGCCCTGAGTGTAACGAAGGGCATATCGAAGGATGCGGCATGGTCTATTCTTGAGTGCTTTCCTCACTGCCATTGCCGGTGACGCGGGCGCGATGGAGGATGGAGTGAGCCAGACTGAAGCGGTAGAACGTGCCGGCCGGGTCTACCAGGGTGTCCATGACCTGGTCAAGCTGCCGCTCCAGCTCCATCTCGTTGTCACCCGGTTTGCCCACCCCAATCACCGAAGCAATCGCGGTCAGCATCCTGGCCCCTTGATCCTCTACCCCACCCAATGGGCCATAACAACCCTCACAGCGCATGCCGACTCGCGGACAGAGCGCCCCGCACCCCCCCCGGGTGGCCGGCCCCATACAGACGAGGCCTTGTTCTAACAGGCACAGCCCTAGCTCCGGGATAATCTCGTAGGGCCGATAGAAGCGCTTGATCTGCTTCTCGTGTTTGGCTAACGGACACTCCTCGCAGACCGCCAGAGGGCTAACGCCGATAACAGAACCCGGTGGCGGCAGTTCGGCGCCTTGGGTGAGCGCCGCCACGACAGCCTCCAAAACCGCCCAGATTTGGTGAGGTTCCGGGGGACAACCGGGGATGTAATAATCTACCGGCACCACCTGATCCAGGGCTTTAACTGTATTGTAAAATACGGGCAGGTGGAGTTCCCCTTCTAACACCTGGGTAACGGGTTGGGGGATAATCCCATCCTGGCTGTCGGTGGAGGGGCTGTCAAGATAAGCCGCCTGGAAAGTCGCCTCTTGGGTGGTCAGGTTAGAGAGGGCCGGGATGCAGCCTTCGTAGGCGCAGGAGCCGAAGGCCACCAGGACCTTCGATTTCCGGCGCAGCAGATGGGCCATCTCTTCGTTTTCCGAGGTGCGGATGGCCCCGTTGAAGAGACAGAGGTCAATGTAGCCGTCAGGATAGTTCCGCACATCCTCGTATTTGAAGTCGGCGACGCAGGGCCAGAAAGCGAGATCAAAAACCTCATCTACCACCAGGATTTTATCGCCAATGTTCAGCACCGCGATCTCACAACCGCCACAAGAGGCGGCCCAGTACATGGCCAGTTTAGGTTTATCGCTGTTCTCACTCATGCTGCCACCTCCTCTAAAGAATCCGGTATTTCGTTAACGGCAGTGGTTTCGGAGCCGTTGGTGGACCAATGGAGCGGGCCAAGGGCGCGGACTTCCTCAACCATCTTAGAGATTTCCTGGGCCAGTTTGGTCCCTTCGGCGGCGCTGGCCCAGACCAGTTTGACCCGCTCGGGTTCAATCCCAAATTGGGCCAGCATGCGTTGGAGCAGTTTATAGCGCCGTAGGGCCTTAATGTTCTGCTCCAGGTAATGGCACTCGCCGGGGTGGCAGCCGGTAATCAATACCCCATCTGCGCCGCCTGCCAATGCCTTGAGCACAAAGGTGGGATCCAATCGCCCGGAGCACATGAGCCGGATTAAACGGATATTGGGTGGGTATTTTACTCGCGCCGTGCCGGCCAGATCGGCCGCACGGTAACTGCACCAGTTACAGGTGAAACCAATAATCAAGGGTTCGAATTTTTCAGCCATGTTCTACCTCCAGTCACGCCGGCTCAAGCGCCGGTTCGAGTGCATGCTCGCGACCACCATTAATGTTAAGCAGCAGCAGGCCTTCCAGTTGGGCCAGAATTTGCTGGTTGCTAAATTGAGTACCGGTGATAGCCCCCGATGGGCAAGCGGCCACGCATGTGCCACACCCCTGGCACAGGGCGGGGTTGATCTCGGTCACCTTCCGATCCTCATGGAAGATGATCGCGTTGAACGGGCAGAGGTTATTGCAGATGCGACAGCCAGAGCACTTTTCTTCGATCACGCTGGCCCGCACCGGTTCCAGCGCCAACTCGCCTTTTTGGATCCGCCCCAGGACTCGAGCCGCCGCCGCCGCGCCCTGGGCAACAGAGGCCGGGATATCTTTGGGACCCTGCACACAGCCGGCAATATAGATTCCTTCGGTCATAGTTGCGACTGGGTCAAGCTTGGGGTGCCTTTCAATGAACCAGCCATTCTGGCTGCATGAAATACCAAATTGCTGAGCCACCTGCTTGGCATCAGAGCGCGGTTCCAGCGCCGCAGCTAAAATGACCATATCCACCGGGATGCGGAGTTGCTTGGCTACCAGGGTGTCTTCAACTTGAATAATCAATTTGCCCTCTTCGCCGGGCAAGCGCGCCGCATCGGTCACCTCGCCTACTCGGCCGCGAATGAAGTGAACCCCTTCCTCAAGGATACGTTGGTAAAATTCGTCGTAATCTTTGAAGGCGGTGCGCATGTCAATGTAGAAATTGTAGACTTCTGCGCCGGTGCGCTCTTTGACCAGGTGGGCGAATTTCAGGCTAGACATGCAGCAAATAACCGAGCAGTAGTTATTGTAATTGCGATCTCGGCTGCCAACGCAATGGATGATGCCCACAGATTTCGGCCTGGTTACGCCATCGCGCAAAAAGATCTCCCCGCTGGTTGGCCCGGCGGCGTTGCACAGTCGCTCGAATTCCAGGCTGGTGAAAACGTTGGCCAGTCGGCCATAACCGTAATGGGGGATACGGCGGGCATCGAACAGATCGTAACCGGTGGCCAAAATGATGTTGCCGACCTCAATCTGGATAAGCTCGTCTTTCTGGTCGAAATCAATCGCCTCGGTGGGGCAGAAGATCTGGCAGGCCTTGCACTTGCCCCGGATAAAGTAGGTGCAGTTCGGCGCGTCAATGACCGGGTACTTGGGCACGGCTTGCGGGAAAGGACGGTAGACCGCCTTGCGGTGGCTCAAGCCGGCCTCGAAAACTTCGTCCACCACTTTCTTGGGACACTTTTCCTCGCAGATACCACAGCCGGTACACAGTACTTCGTTGATGTAACGCGCTTTTTTGCGGATGGTCACGCTGAAATTGCCCACGTAGCCATCCACCCGCTCCACTTCGCTCCAGGTGAATAAGGTGATACTGGGGTGGTTGCCGACTGAGACCATCTTGGGGGTGAGGATGCAAGCGGCGCAGTCCAGGGTCGGAAAGGTTTTGTCGAACTGGGCCATGTGCCCGCCGATGGAGGGTTCGCGTTCGACCAGGTAAACCGGGAAGCCGCTGTCGGCAATTTCCAGGGCAGTTTGAATACCGGCAATGCCGCCCCCAACCACCAGCGTGGCCGGATGAATCGGCACGTGTAGCGGTTCCAAAGGTTCGTGATGGATCACCCGCTCGACCCCACCGGAGAGGACCGCTTTGGCCTTGGCCGTGGCTGCCGCCTTGTCGGTGTGCACCCATGAAACCTGCTCACGGATAGAGACCAGCTCGCACAAGTAGGGG
>CAZRYD010000168.1:0-13909 GCA_964604225.1 uncultured Caldilineaceae bacterium | reverse complement strand
TTAGGTCTGATTCCGCAGGCAAAGGAGGTAGCGGATTATAAAACACAAACATATCATCACCGGCCAGCGCATTGATCCAGCCAAATTGGCCCAAGCCAAAGCCCTGCGCCGCCAAATGACCCCGGCAGAGAAACTGTTGTGGAGCTGGCTACGGCGCAATCAATTAGGCTATCACTTTCGCCGCCAGCAAATCATCGCCGGTTTCATCGCGAATTTTTATTGTGACGCCGCCAGATTGGTGGTCGAAGTAGATGGCGGTGTCCATGAGCAGCAAACAGATTACGATGAGAGCCGAGCTGAAATGTTTACTCAGTGGGGCATCTTTACGCTGCGGGTGACGAATGAGGAGGTTTTGGGGAAACTTGAGGAGACATTGGCTCGTATTAAACAAATGTGCGAGGCTCGGAGTTGACCCCTCCCCCAGCCCCTCCCCGATTCGGGGTGGGTAGCGGCTCTTCTCCCCCTTCCCTTGTTGGGAAGGGGGTTGGGGGGTTGGGTCTGTGAGGTATGCAAAAAGGAGATAGGTTGAAAATGACTTTGAGCGACTTCTCCGCCAATACTCCTTTGCCAGCCCCCTGGCACACCTTCCTCAAAGGTAGTGGCTCGCTTGAGTTCACCGGCGACACCCTGCGCCTCATCACCACCGACACGGTCTCCACCCAATACACCGACGCCCAGCTTGACGATTACGAGGACCTGGCCCGGCGTGATTTTTTGTGGCGACCGCCTTTACAGATGACGGTGCGAGCCCGTTTCTCGCATCCCGCCGGGGAATTACGCGGTACGGCGGGTTTCGGCTTTTGGAACGACCCCTTTCTGATGACCGGCCTGCGCTGGCCGGCCCTGCCGCGAGTCATCTGGTTTTTCTATGCCTCACCCCCCTCCAACATGAAGCTCGACCGGCACACACCCGGCCACGGCTGGAAAGCGGCCACGCTGGATGCCAGCCGCTGGCCCTTTTTTGCCCTTCTGCCGACCACCCCCCTGGCCGTACCGCTGCTGAACCTTGGTCCGCTTTATCGGACCTTTTGGCCTATCGGCCAGAAAGCCATCAACGTGAGCGAAACCCTTGTACCGGCAGATATGACCGAGTGGCACACCTACGTGATTGACTGGCAGCCAAAAACCGCCCATTTTAGCGTAGACGGTCAAACCGTGCTCAAGTGCCAAACGCCGCCGCGTGGTCCGTTGGGCTTTGTCTTGTGGTTGGATAATCAGTACATGGTGGCCACACCGTGGGGAAGTTTCAAATATGGCTTGCTCGCTGCGCCGGGGGAACAGTGGCTGGAGGTCAGCCACATAGAAATAAAAAATGAGCCATAAGAATTCGGAGAGGTCTAAGGCAGTCCCAAGATTAAAATCATCCAAACAAATTTGACTGGCGTGATACGTGATGCGTGAGGGTTTTCTACCCAAAATCATCACGAATCACGCATCACGTTTCACCAGATCGAATAATTACCCATACCGGGCACAGGTACTTTCTTGGAGTTGCTTAGGGGTCATTTCACTTTCAAAGCCACCAGGGTCACATCATCCTCAATCGGGTGGCCGTTGGCCCAGGCATCGCCGACCGCAATCAATTGCTCTATGGTCTGTTCAGCCGTCAAGCAGGCCACGTCGAGTTGATGAAGAGCTTGCCTGAGCTGCTTAAAGCCCAACAACTCCCGGCGCGGGTTGAAAGTTTCGGGCAAACCATCCGACATCAACAGCATAGTGTCTGTTGGGGCTAAGCTAAATTCGGTTAAGGTGTAGCGAGCTTCCTCGGTAACGCCGAGGGGCAAACCGGAAATGAGGATCTCTTCGACCTTACCACCGGGGCGCAGCACGTAAATGGGAGGAATCCCCCCGCCGCTGGCGCGCACGGTCAGGGTGTCGCCCTGGCTGGGCAAAATTTCCAACAGCATGAGCGACATGTTAAGCTGCCGCCCCAGGTCAACCCGGGTGAGAATCCGGTTGATTTTTTTCACCAGAGCGGTTAACTCAGCTTCATCCGTGGCCAGGAGCGAAGCTTTGGTCATGGCCACCATCAAGCCGGAACCGACCCCGTGGCCGGTCGCATCGCCAATGGCCACAAAGAGTTTGCCATTGGCCTGGGGGAAAAAATCATAATAATCACCACCAACTTCGGAGGCAGTTTTTTGGCGGGCGGCAATCTCCAAATGGGGCAGAAGCGGGGGAGCGGTGGGCAGCATGGAAAGTTGAATCTGGCGGGCCTGATCCAACTCGTCCGATTTACGCCGATTTTCGAGGTCAAGCTGCCGGGTATAGGCTTCTTGCTGGTCGCGCAGCCACTTCTTTTCCAGCGAGGCGTTAATCCGGGCTTTCAACAGTACTGGGTTGAACGGTTTGGGGAGATAATCGTCCGCGCCCAGCTCAATACACCTGACCACACTGTCGATTTCGTCGACGGCGGTAATCATAATGACCGGCAGGTGGCGTAAGGCGTGATCGGCTTTGAGATGCTCCAGCACTTCATAGCCGTTCATCTCCGGCATCATAATATCAAGCAGCACCAAATCGAATTTTCGCGTCTCGATCATGGCCAGAGCTTCGAGGCCATTGACGGCAACTTCGACCTGATGGCCGTGACGCTGCAAGCGGCGCGATAGCATATCGCGGTTCATCTCGTTGTCGTCAACCACCAACACCAAGCCGCTACGGGGGGTCTCTATGGCTGGTGGGTTAGGAGTTGCCTGCTCGACCACTAGCTTACGCTTCCTCTATTAATTGACAATTCAGGCTACAAAACACCTTCAAGCCGTTCCAAGGCCGCATCAATCCGCTGCAATACCGTCTCTCGCCCCAAAATCTCCAGCGTCTCAAACAGCGGCGGGGCCACCATTTTGCCACAGACGGCCACTCGGATAGGCTGGAACATCTCGCCCGGTTTGAGGTTCAGCCTCTGGGCCGCTTCGCGCAGGTTGGCATCCAGGGCCGCATGGGTAAACTGGCTCTCAGCCAGAATCTGGCGAGCCGACTGCAGAATTTCGGGCACATCAGCCAGGCTCATTTTCTTGGGGACAAGCAGGTTGAGATCATAGGGAGGCAACTCAGCCACAAAAAAGAAGTCAACCCACTGCGGGGCGTCGCTGAGCACGGCCAGACGCTCCCGGATGAGCGGGGTGATTTTGAGCATGCTGTCCCGGTCGGTCTTGATACCGGCGGCAGTCAAGAAAGGCATAAGTTGGTCAGTCAGTTCTTCAACCGGTAGATTGCGAATATAAAGGCCGTTAAAATGATCGAGTTTTTCGTAATTCCAGGCCGCCGGAGAGGGATTGACCCGCTCCAGGCTGAAACGTTCAATCAATTCTGTCCGGCTCATAATTTCGGTTTTGTCGTCATAGCTCCAGCCAAGCAGGGCCAGGTAATTGACCATCACCTCTGGGAGGTAGCCCAGCTCTTCAAACGTGCGGACGAATACGGGCAGAACTCGACCATCGGGGGCGCGCTCTTCGCGTTTGCTCATTTTGCCTTTGCCGGTGGGGTTGAGAATCAAGGGCAGGTGAGCCATTTGAGGCGGCTCCCAACCAAAAGCGTTGTACAGATGGATATGCAGAGGCAAACTGTTGACCCACTCGTCGCCGCGCAGCACATGACTGATCTCCATCAAATGGTCGTCAACAATATTGGCCAGGTGATAGGTAGGAATGCCATCAGATTTCATCATCACCGCATCTTGCAAATGGGTATTTTGGAAGGTGATGTCGCCGCGGATGAGGTCGTGGACGGTGATTTCGCCGTCAACCGGCAGTTTTATTCTGACCGTATGGCTTTCGCCCTGAGCGGCGCGCCGGGCTGCTTCGGCAGGGTCGAGATTGCGGCAAAAGCGGTCATAGCCGGGCGATAAGCCTTGTTTTTGCCGCTCTTGTGAGGCAGCTTCCAATCGCTCCGGGGTGCAAAAGCAGGGATAAGCCTGGCCGCTTTCGATCAGTTGTTGGCAATATTTTTGGTAGAGCTCCAGGCGCTCGGTTTGAACGTAAGGGCCGTAGTCACCGCCCACTTCCGGGCCTTCATCCCAATCCAACCCCAGATAGCGCAGGCCATTGAGCAGCCAGGTCAACGCCTCAGGATTGTAGCGCTTCTGGTCGGTATCTTCGATCCGTAAAATAAATTTCCCACCATAGTGGCGGGCAAAGAGATAATTGAACAAAGCTGTTCGAGCGCCCCCCACATGAAAGTCGCCGGTGGGGCTGGGGGCGTAACGGACCCGTACCGGGTGAGATGATGTCAACATGAGTTATATCCTTGTCGAATCAGCAAGGCAGCGAGTCGGTGGATAGCGAAACTTTACTCGCCGATTTACTCATTCGCTGGTTCTTGAGCATCAAATAATGCTTTAATGTGAGGCAGATTCAGGTACCAGACCGATAGAATCACACCCGCCAGGTAGGGAATCAAATTAAAAGCCAGGCTACCGGGGGTGTAATCGGTATTGGCCGACACGCCCGACAGGAACAGGGCTACCACATAAAAAATAGCCCAAACGATGATAGTCCCCATAAACAGCAGCCGTCCCCAATGACGCCGGGTCCACAAGCCATAAACGCTCAGGGCAAAAGCGAAACCTAAAAGCGCATTGAGGATAAAGACCACCCAAATTTGACCCTGGCTGAGGTTTTCTTGACTGCCCGATCCAACTACAGCCGATAATAGCAGCAAGCGGGTCAGGGCAACCAGGGTTAGGACCAGCGCCCAAAGCCCCAGAATAAAAATACCCCAACTTCCCCAACGCCGCTGAACGAAGGCGGACAACGCAATGAATAATGTATTAATTAGACTTCCTCAAAATCGAGGGCTTTACGGCGCATCAAGACACTTTGCACCAGCCCCAAGGAGATTAAAAAGGCGATCAGCGAACTACCGCCATAACTGATAAACGGCAAGGGCGTACCTGTTACCGGCAACAGTCCCAGATTTACCCCTAGATTAACGAACGATTGAAAAAAGATTACGGCGGCTACGCCGATACAGATCAACCGGCCAAAGGGGTCGCTGGTTAAATCGGCGACCCGCATAATCCGCCACACCAGGGCCAGGATCAGCAGAAACAACAGCAGCGACCCCAACAAGCCCAACTCTTCCCCAATAACCGAGAAAATAAAATCGGTGTGGCGGACGCGCAAAAAGTGAAGTTGATTTTGGGTGCCAATGCTAAACCCTTTACCCAAAATCCCCCCGGAGCCAATGCTAATCAAAGCTTGCTGAATATTGTAATAAGCGTCGGGGTCACTCTGGGGATCCAAAAACAGCAAAACCCGGTCACGCTGATAGTCGGCCATAGTTAACCAGACGATTGGGCTGGCGATGACTGCCCCCAGGCCCAATAAACCCACATGAAACCAATGCACTCCGGCCATCAAGACCATAATCAACCAGACCACCCCCACAATAATAGTCGTCCCCAGGTCGGGTTGTAGATAAATTAAGACGATAGGCGGCACGATAACGAACATTGAAAACAGTAGATTCTTCAGCTTATCCATTTGACCATCACGGTCAGCCAGGATTTTAGCCGTAACGATAATCACCACAATCTTGGCAATTTCGCTGGGCTGCACCGGGAAGAGCCGAAAATCTAACCAGCGCAGTGTTCCGGCGGTCAGTTCTGCGGCAATAAACAGCGTGGCCAGGAGGCCCAGCATCACCACGTAGAATAACTTATAAAACGAGGTGTAATAACGATAATCAATCGCCGCCGCTACCACCAGCAACACCAAGCCGATGCCAGCCCGGGTTAATTGTGTCTGCCACAGGTCGCGTAAATCTTCTTGATTCTGATTGGCGCTATAAATCATAATCACGCCAAATAAAATGAGTAAAGCAGCAATCCCAACCAGAACCAGATCAAACTGCCGCCAAATTCTGCGATCCATCGTTAGCTCATTGATCCTTGAAAATTGGCCCTATGACTTCTGCCGCGCCCCGACCACAGGGATATTGGCTGTCAATCGACTCTGACGCGCGGATTGGGTCAGCGAAATTTCGATACCATCCCGATCAATTTCCACATATTTGGAAATCACTTTAATCAAGTCGTCTTTCAACTCGTTCATTTTTTCCGCAGACAGGTTCACCCGGTCTTGCACCAAGACCAAACGCAAGCGATCTTTGGCAATCTCCCGACTTGTCGGTTCCCCTCGACCCAGCAGCCGATTGAGTATATTCATAAGCCAGACTCCCACGCGCTAAGACGCTTTGAACAATTTTGTAAGTCGCTTGATGAACGAGTTACCTTCTTCAAGGTTCATGAAGGGAACTTCTTCGCCGGTGAGACGCCGGGCAATATTGCGATAAGCCTGCCCGGCCATTGAACCATTCTCCATCACCACCGGCCGCCCTTTGTTGGTTGACACAATAATCGACTCGTCGTCGGGCACAATGCCGATGATATTAATGGCCAGAATATCAATCACATCGCTGGTATTGAGCATATCACCGCGTTTAATCATATCGAGACGCAGCCGGTTGACAATCAAGTCGGCCGGACCTTTTTCTTCCGCCTCAATCAGGCCGATAATCCGGTCGGCATCACGTACCGCTGATACTTCAGGGGTGGTCACAATCACGACTCGATCGGCGGGGGCGACCGCATTTTTGAACCCTTGCTCAATCCCAGCCGGGGAGTCAATCAGAATATAATCGAAATCGGGCCGCAACTGACTACAAACTTCAATCATGTCACCCGGTGTCACGGCCGTTTTATCGCGTGATTGAGCTGCCGGAATCAGGTACAACTCCTCCAGCCGTTTGTCTTTAATCATGGCCTGGCGCAAGCGGCACGTCCCCTCAACCACATCGACCAAATCATAAACAATCCGGTTTTCCAGCCCCATCACTACGTCCAGATTCCGCAGGCCAATGTCGGCGTCAATCGCTACAACCTTGAGTCCCTGGGCCGCCAGGGCTGCGCCCAAATTAGCCGTGGTCGTGGTTTTACCCACCCCACCCTTTCCAGATGTTATGGTTATAACGACTGCGCTCATAATTCCATCCCGATTCTTAGATTTTTAATTTTTGAATTTACTCGACGACTCAATGAATAACGGATAACAAACAATGACTCGCCATTCGCCCATTCGCCATTTGTTCATTCACTTCCACGGCTCGGCCACAATTTGACCCTCCTGCACCGAGGCCATTTCCGGCACAATGTCGTGATCGGTATCATCGGCCGGCGAACGGGTGATAAAATCGCCGATGCGGAGTTGGGTGGGCGATAATTGCAGAGCACAGACCACCGCATTTTCACCCTGGCCTTCACCCACGCCGGCATGGACGGTGCCCCGCAAGCGTCCCCAGACTACCACGCTGCCGCCGGCCCGTATCTCTGCGCCAGGATTAACATCGCCAATCACGACCACATGCCCCGGATGATGAAGAACCTGCCCGGAGCGCAGAGTGCGCTGCACCAAAATAGCCTCACCCTGAGCCAATGAGGGCGCAACAGGCGTAGACGCCGGTCTGGCCGGCTGACTCAGCCCAATTTCCAGACCCAGTTGAGCCGCCGCATCCACGGTATCGGGTGATTCACTCTCCACCGCCCAGAGGGTCACATTGTGACCATTGAGCAACTGGCCTACCTGCTCCAGTTCTAAGGTGGTCAGTTGGCGTGGGCCAACTGCCAGGCCCACCCGACCTCCCTTAAAAAAAGAAGCTTTCTCGCTCAAGCGCTGCTCTAATTCATCCAGCAAGCCCTGCCAGATGCCTGAGCCCAAAGTAATGATTAAACCATCACTGGTGCCTTTGATGCTGATCCGGTCACTGGTCATGCCAACAGTTCTCTACTCTACCTCGGCAGGCGGTGTGGCTGGCGCCGCCTCAGCCTTAAATTCTACCAGATAGCGCAGGCCAGTGCCAATTTCTAATTGCAGGGATGGCGCACCGGGATAATCAGGCAAACGAATCTCCCAGTTGGCGGCCTGGGCCGGATCAAGTTCGGTGTAATCAAATTGACCGGTCAAGCCGGACTTGATCTGAGCCACAACTTGACCACCTGTCATCACCTCAATCGAGACATCGGGCACGCCCTGACCACCAGCGTCGAGGACAAAACCGGAGACATTGGCTTTGTCACTGCTCCAATTGTCTGTACCCAGGAGACGCGCGGTAAAGGCAGTTTCAGGGGCAATGGCCGCAGGCGGTTCCTCGGCGACCTCAGGCTCGGCCTCTTCGGTCTCATCTTTAATATTGAAGTAGTAGCGCAAAATTTTATTGGTCACTGGCACCGCTACTTCCGAACCCTCAAGCGCCACGCCGCCGCCGCCGTAAATAAAAACCACGGTGGCAATGGTCGGATTGTTGCTCGGCGCATAAGAGGTAAACCAGGCATGGCTGGTTTTGACCCGGCCATCCCGGTCCAGGCATTGCGGATACCGGTCGCAAAATTCGGCGGTGCCGGTTTTGCCGGAAGCGATGATGCCCGGCACGTCAAAATTGTCGTGGGCGGTACCGGCCTCCCAGGCAATCACATTCCGCAAACCCTCATGGATCAAGGCCATAAATTGAGGATCAATTGCCAGCTTGCGGATGATTTGCGGTTCATTCACCTTAACCACATTACCATCAGCGTCGAGAATCTCTTTGACCAGATACGGCCGATAGAGCGTTCCCCCATTGGCGATAGCAGCGTAGGCATTGACCATTTGCAACGGCGTGGCTAGCACAAAGCCCTGACCAATGGACATGTTATAAGTGTCACCGGTCAGCCAAGTTTCAGCATAGTTGAGCCGTTTCCACTTTTGGTCGGGCACCAGTCCACTCACTTCTCCCGGGATGTCAATCCCGGTGGGCGCGCCCAGGCCAAACATTTCAGCGTATTTATTCAGACGTTCCAAGCCCAAACCTTCATATTCGGTGGGGTAGTAGCCACCACCAACCTGGTAAAAATAAACATCACAAGAAAAGGCCAGAGCAGCGACCAAGTCCACCGGGCCATGCCCTTTGCGCAGCCAGCAGTAAAAGGGTTGAGCCAGGTCCAAATTGTCAGGTTCAAACTGGTTGGGTAGATAGAGCGTGCCTTCATCAACAAAGATCGTGTCCGAGTAAACCGCCTGCTCTTGCAACGCCCCCGCCGCCGGGATGATCTTAAAAGTGGAGCCAGGCGGATACAGGCCGGCAATGGCGTGATTGACCAGGGGCGTCCAGGGGTCTTCACTTAAAAGAGACAACTCCCGCGCCGAAATCCCCCGGGCGAAACTATTATCATCATAACTGGGCAGAGAGACCATGGCCAAAATCTCGCCGTTTTGGGGGTTCATGGCAATGGCTACCCCTTGCTTGGAATTAACCTCGTCCATCTGTTCTTGCAAAGCCTGAGTTGTAGCTTCCTGCAAGCCCACATCAATGGATAGGCGTAGATTATGACCGGGTTGAACTTGAATAGCCTCGCTAACCGTTCTGATTTTTTGGCCGGTTACGTCAACTTCAACACTTTCCAAGCCTTTGGTTCCGTGCAGCCATTGTTCATAACTGGACTCAAGCCCGGCCAGACCGATGGTGTCGATCAGGTCATACCCCTGGGTTTTATAACGATCAAATTGCTCCGACGGGATTGGGCCGACATATCCCAGCAAATGGCTCAACAATTCACCATACAGGTAATCGCGGCTGGGTGAGGCGTCAATCAAGACCCCAGGCATGTTGAGACGTTCTTCTTCTATTTTGGAAACAATGATCGGGTCAATGTCTTTGGCAATAGTGACCGCCAAAAAGGGGGCAAAGGTGCGGTTTTGGTTAACCGCATCACGAATGCCCAACGGCTCTTTGGCCAATTGGCGGCTGCGCGGGTTGATGATTTGCCGCCGTAATTGTCGATTAAACTGGTGATGGGTAATGGCCTGAAAATAACCATTATTGTAGCCCACCACCGGCTCGATTTGGGTGGTGATCGGCAAATCGAGCAATTCCGACAGGCGGGCAAAAATCTTGGCCTCGGCGGTAGAGTCTTCGGGTAGGTAAGCCGGGATGATAACGACGTTATAAGTGGGCCGGTTGCGTACCAGCAGTTTATCATTACGGTCGTAAATCACCCCGCGCGAAGCCGGAACTTGATTCAGGCGGAAGCGGTTGGCGTCGGCCAATTCGCGGTAGGTTTCACCTTGCACGACCTGTAAGTTATATAACTGGGTCGCCAAAACCAAAAAAGCGATTAAGGCTATCCCGCGGAATAGATAACTACGCAGCCGGATTTGAAAGTCGGTCATGGGTGTAAATTATACAATAGAAGTGGAATTTTAGAAACTAAAACGAAAGGGGTTGCGGATTCAACCAGCGATTGAGCAGGTATAACAGGGGAAAAATAAGCAACATCACTGCCGCATTAAAAATAGCCGCCGGCACCAGCACGTAAGAGAAAGCCTCGTTCCAGGCTACCGGCCGGCCCAGCAGATTCAAGATGAGCAAGGCCAGGCCATTAAAAAGCAAACTCAAGGGAAAGGTCAGGATCAAGGGCAAGATAATACTGCTGCCAAATAAACGTCCATGAAACAGGCTGGTAATGAGCGCTGTCGCCAACAAGGCCAGGGTAAAGAGGCCAAACGGCCCGCCGGAGAGCAAATCGAGACTCAACCCGCCAATCAAAGCCCAGATAACGCCATCTCGCAAACCCCGCAAAACCGTCCAACCGATAACCACGATCAAAACCAGATCGGGGTGGACACCGTTTATTTTTATGTAGGGGGATAAGGTAGCTTGCAGCAGGGTAGCGGTGATCAAAATCGCCGGAGGAATAAAATTGTTAATTCTCCGACTCCTGCGGCTTTAGAATTTCGGACTCAAAGTCAACGGGGTTAAAGGAGGTGACGATTAGCATTGTCTCCAGCTTGCCAAAATCAACCGTCGGGCGGATGCGGGCGGTTTGAAACATATCTTGATCCCTTTTCAGCACCTCGGTCACCTGGCCGATGACCAGCTTATCAGGAAAATTACCCCCCAAGCCGGAGGTCAGCACAATATCGCCTGGATTCACTTTCTCATTCTGCGGGATGCGTTCCATTGTCAGCGTGCCCTCAATATTGCCCCGGACCAGGCCCGTCACGCGGCTATTCTGAATTAAGGCATTGACGGCGCTGGCCGGGTCAATCAACATTAATACCTGGGCTGAGTTTGGGCCAACGGCGGTTACCCGGCCCACCAAGCCGCGATCGGTGATCACCGGCATATTTTTGGCAATGCCGTCCCGCGCGCCCACATCCACATAAACAAAGTAAAGCAGGTTGGTCGGGTCAACGCCGATACTGCGGCCAATCACGGTGGTGGTTTGATAACTAAATTGGGGATTGCTGCGAGTGTAATTGAGCAGTTGGCGTAAAAGTTCGTTCTCGCGCTCTACCTCGCGCAAGCGAACATTATCCACCATCAACTTATTGTTGAGGGCTTCTAACTCGGCATTTCTGGCCTGCAGGGCTTGCAGGCTTTGGCTTTGTTCCGTCCGGTTGGCTACATTTTGCGACACCTGGGTGATAGTACTTTCCAGGGGCGCCAGGGTTGTTTGAACAAAAGTACGCACCGCCGTCATATAACCCAGCCGGTCCAAAGCGAAACCCAGAAAGAGCAGGGCTAAAATGAGGCCGATGTAAAGCTGTCTGTTTTTTGTTGCTGTCATGCTAAATCAATGTTGCAAATTACAGGGCGCAAGCCGCAGAAGCATTTGCTACCTGAAACTGCCAACCTGTAATCTGCAACTTGTTACTTGCTGCCTGTTGCCGTCAAACCCGATGGTTGGTGCTGCCTCGCTGGAGAGAGGTTAACACTTTAGCATATTTGTCATAGCTTTCCAAAACCTGACCCGCCCCGCGAGCCACGCAGGTAAGCGGGTCGTCGGCAATGTAAACCCGCATTTTGGTTTCTTCCGACAAACGCTCGGCCAAACCTTGCAACAAACCGCCGCCGCCCGCCAGAGCAATACCACCCTCCATTAAATCCGCAATCAATTCGGGCGGCGTTTCATCCAGGGTGTCGCGCACGGCATCAACAATTACCGACAGGGAGTCGCTTAACGCCTCACGAATTTCCACGCTGGACACTTCGACCGAGTCGGGCAAGCCGGTAATCAGGTTGCGCCCGCGCAGCGCGATGGTCTGTTCCTCCGGCAGCGGGTAAGCCGAACCGATGGTTATTTTGGCCCGCTCGGCCATGCGTTGGCCAATGAGTAGATTATATTTTTGCCGGGCATAGCTAATAATCGCCTCGTCCATTTCATCACCCGCCACCCGAATCGAGCGACTGACCACAATCCCACCTAAGGAGAAAACAGCTACCTCGGTCGTACCACCGCCAATATCAATGACCATACTACCCAATGGCTCAGTGATAGGCAAACCGGCGCCAATGGCTGCCGCCACAGGTTCCTCAATAATCATCGCATCGCGCGCGCGAGCATTTCGAGCGGCATCGTACACGGCTCTTTTTTCAACTTCGGTAACGCCACTGGGGATGCCAATAACTACGCGTGGCGCGTAGAAGGGGGTAGGAATCAGGGTTTGTTCATGGACTTTCTTAATAAAATACCGCAACATGGCTTCGGTAATTTCAAATTCCGAAATCACCCCGTCGCGTAAAGGTCGAATAGCGACAATATTGGCCGGAGTCCGGCCAACCATCTCCTTGGCGTCAACTCCAATCGCCAAAGGTTTTTTAGTTTTTTTATCAATTGCTACAACTGAAGGCTCATTGATAACAATGCCCTTGCCTCTGACATATACCAATGTATTGGCTGTTCCCAAATCAATACCAACATCAAGAGAAAAGAGCCCCAATAATGCATCTAAAGGGCCTGCCACTTAAGATTCTCCTTCCAAATCCACATAACAATAGGCAGGCTTACTCTTAACCATTGCCTGCCTACGCCAACCCAATTATACCACAATCATGCCTTTACACAAACAAACAATGTTTCATAGGGTCTGTCCCAAAATTTAGGCGAGTTTTGGAGCTGGTGTCAAAGAAGTCCAGACTTCATCCCAGCGGTCACTGAGCAAGACACAACGTAGAGCTAACATCGCCTGGGCGCCCTTGCGGCTCCAGCGCATCCCGGCCTGCTTCATCCGTTCCTGAACCAGCACTTTGCAACCCGATTCGACCGAACCACTGCCCACCGGATAACCGGCCTGACGATAACGGACATAGTCCATGCGGCGGCGATTGTGGAAGACATAACTGATGAGCGCCCGGACTTTATCATTGAGCGGTTGACCGCGGGGACAGACCAGCCGGACCTGATGGAGCAAGGCCCGTAAGTGGCCCGCCCAGAGCCGGTCTTTCTGCTGTTGGACCCAAGTCACCCTCTGGGCTTCCCCCTGACCCCACAGACTGTTGGCCGCGTCCCAGATTTTCTCGACGGCGTGCCACCAGTCAATAATCTCGACACAGGGGGCATAACACATGGCGATGATCAACCAAATCCAGACCGCCCCATCATTGACACTGACAATCTGCTGGGCCTTTTCCAGGCCGCGCCGACAACCTTCAGCCCACTGCTGCTTGGCAAACTCTTTGGCCTCCCACAGCCCGGCGCGATAACTGTGCTGGGTCAGCCGAACTTCCTTTTCCTCATCTCGTTCCAGGGCCACCTCCGTTTCGACCGCCGAAATCGTCACCGTTTTGACTTCTTTCCAGCCTTCCCCTCGAATATTAATCAACACCCCATCAATGGAGACATTCATGGCCGAACTATCCGGCTCTGGTCGCTCCCGCCAGACGATCTCCTCCTCTTTGGCCGGGGCTTTGACCATCGCCTCGGCCTCCACCGCTTGCTGGGCGACCACCTGCCCCCCATATTCATCGGCTAAACGGTTCAGACTACTTTTTGATAAGGGCAGTTTGGTTAAGGCTTCAAATCGTTGTGCCGCCCGCCGATATGATGGTATCTCGACGCCCAAACTCAGCGCCTGTTTGATGCTCTCCGGGG
>CAZRYD010000167.1:0-13931 GCA_964604225.1 uncultured Caldilineaceae bacterium | reverse complement strand
GTATCTGTAGGCCCTGTCTTTATTCAGGAAGAATAGGCTATGCATATTCAGATTGACAACTTACACTTCACCTATCCCTCCGGCGTCGAGGCGCTGCACGGCGTATCATTGACCATCGAAGCGGGCGAGCAAGTCGCCATTGTGGGGCAAAATGGGGCCGGCAAAACCACCCTGGTGCGTCACCTCAACGGCTTGTTATGGCCCACCAGCGGCACAGTCCGCATCGGCGATTGGCTGACCCGCGACTCCTCGGTGGCCAAACTGGCGGCGCGGGTAGGTTATGTGTTTCAAAACCCCGACGACCAGCTTTTCAAAGGCCACGTTCGTGACGAGGTTAAATTCGGCCCGACCAACCTGGGCTTTGTCCCGGAGCGAGTCGAGACCCTGGTGGATGAGGCGCTGACTCTGCTGGAACTATCTGAAAAAGCCCAGGTCAACCCCTATGATCTGACCCCCACCTGGCGCAAGCGGGTGGCCATCGCCGCTATTTTGGCCATGGACACGCCGGTCATCGTCCTCGACGAGCCAACCACCGGCCAGGATTATCGCAGCGTGCAGCATCTGGCCGGTCTCATCGGCCACCTGCGGGCGCAGGGCAAAACGGTCATCGCCATCAGCCACGATATTGACTTTGTGGCCGAAAATTTTGCCCGGATCGTGGTTATGGGTCAGGGCCGGGTGCTGCTCGACGGGCCGGCTGAAACAGTTTTTGCCCAGGAAGAACTGCTGGGCAGCACCTACGTCCAGCCGCCCCAGCTAACCCGGCTGGCGAGTCGGCTGGAACTGGAGGAAGTTGCTTATACGCTGGATGGGTTTATCGCCGCCTATCTCCGCAAAAAAACTCATTCACCCCCAATTTTTAGGGATTGACAAATTTTAACTTTTGGATTAAGATAAGGATACAATAGAACATATTTTCTCACTATTAATGAAGGAGTATTCAAGATGTATCAAAAACTGGTTATAGTGGGTAACTTGGGGGGCGACCCTGAAATGCGTTATACCCCCTCAGGGCAGGCGGTCACTAACTTTAGTGTGGCCACCAGTCGCAAGTGGACCGACAACGGCGGTCAACAGCACGAAGAAACCGTCTGGTTTCGAGTATCGGTCTGGGGCAGCCAGGCTGAGGTTTGCAATCAATACCTGAGCAAGGGCCGGCAAGTTTTGTGCGAAGGCCGGCTCACCGCCGACAAGGAATCCGGCGGGCCGCGCATCTGGACAGACCAAAACGGTAAACCGCGAGCCAGCTATGAGATGACGGCTTACGAAGTCAGATTTTTGGGCACGCGCGCTGATAACAGCGGCGGCAATTATAGTAGCAACAATGTGCCCGCTCCTGCCGGCGACCCTGGCCTGACCGAAGACGAGATTCCCTTCTAATTTGACAATAAAATAACTGTATTGCACCATGAGGCCGTCCTGGCAAAGGACGGCCTTTTTTATCAATGGCGATACGATGCATTTCAGCGATGCGTCACCTTATGGGCTGGAACAGGAGATACCCGTGCAAGAGCTAGAAACGATCATTGATCGCATCAACCAAGAGTTTGAAGCCAAAAGCGCTATTCGCAATGACACTTTGACTCGTTCACGAGAACTCATCCGGCATTGCGCCAACTCGATTCGGGCCACCCACCGGGGTGATGACGCCGAGGCGCAGGCGCTGCTCCAAACAGCCCGTGACGTGGCGGCTCAAATGGTAGCCGATGCCCTCAATTACCCCGATGTTTACCATGCCGGCTATACCCAGGACGCCCTGAAAGAACTGGCCGAAGCCCACATCACTCGCGCCATTATCCGGCAAGAGCCTCTGCCCGCACCGGAGACGCTAAAAGTAGAATACGCCGCTTATCTCAACGGCCTGGCCGAGGCTGCCGGGGAATTGCGCCGTTTTGCCCTCGATGCTCTGCGACAGGGCAGCGTGCCCCTGGCTGAACGCATCTTAAGCCATATGGACGAGATTTACAGTGTCCTCATCACGGTGGACTTTTCTGACGCTATTACCGGCGGGCTGCGACGCAACACCGATATGGTGCGCGGCGTGTTGGAGCGCACCCGGGGCGATGTGACCACGGCGGTACGCCAGGAGGCCATGCGTACGGCGCTGCAGCAATTTGAACAGCGGATTGGCATGAGCGAAGCGGCAACCAGCCAGCCAACCCCAAGTCAATTCAGCGAAGCGAATAACGAGCGAGACGATTGAGATGTCGGCCGATCTGAGCAGTACTGACCGGCCTGATAGTTTGCCCCTGATTCGGGCCAGCGAGCTGGCTCAGTACAGCTTTTGCCAGCGCGCTTGGTGGCTGAGCACCGTCAAAAGAATTCCCTCAAATAATCAAGCTGCCCTGACTCGCGGTACGCAAACCCATAGCGACCACGCTGATCAAGTCCGGGCTGCGCTGCGCTGGCGTCAAGCCAGCTTTTTTTTGTTTGGCGGGGGCGGGCTTCTGTTAATTATCGTCTTGGTTTGGTTACTTTTAACGTTCACCCCTTGACCTGGCTTTGAGGTATTGCGACAAGATGCTTTGGTTGGCAGCCCTGGCGCTCATCTTATTTGTTTTCGGCTGGCTGGCACAAGCTCGTTCGGCTCGGCTGCGCCAAGAGAGCGGGCTGCCCACGGGCCGGCTGGTTTATGCCGACAGCACCACCTGGCAACCTGCCCCGCAGCCGCTGTACTCTCAAACGTATCAACTCATCGGCAAGCCGGATTACCTGGTTGAAACCGAGGACGGCGTCATCCCCGTCGAGGTCAAATCCGCCCGCGCTCCGCAAGTTCCTTATCTGGGCCATCTCTTGCAACTGGCCGCTTACTGCCTGCTGGTTGAAGAAACAAGTGGGCAGACCCCCCCGCACGGCCTGCTCAAATATGCCGATGCGCTGTACGAGGTCGACTTTACCCTGGAACTGCGACGCGAACTGCTGGAGACCATGGCTGAGATGCGCCAGGCCCGCCAGGCCGAAATAGTCCGGCGCAGCCACCAGCAGCCGGGAAAATGTGCGGCTTGCGGTTTTCGGGATAACTGTGATGAGGCTTTATAGGGGCTTGGGCTAGGCCTGCTTGGACGCAATAGCAGCCTGGCTGAGCAGTTTAGCCAGGGCAGTGGCGGCGTGTTTAGTATAAAACCAGACCGAACCTGGTTTTTGGGTAGCATCAAAAACCAGGGCCAGTAACAATTTTCCATTGACGTCGTGGGCATAAATGTTGTAGTTCTCGCCCTCGTGGTAACTGGATTTGAAGATAGTCTGGTTGCCCAGCAATTTGGCCAGTTCGGCGGCGGCCAAAAAGTTGGCCGCCACCAGGGCGCTGACACTGTCGACTTCAAAGCCAGAGGTTTGACCGATCACCTGAATCGGGCGGCCATCGGCGGTAATGAGGAGGACGCAGCGCACGCCGGCATTGGTTTGCAAAGTGCACAGTTGCTCGTAAACCGCCTGCGACAAACGAGGTTTATCCTGGGGTGGCGATTTCTCTTTATTCTGGGTCTGGGCCACGGCCTGCTTGACAATCTCCTGAACTCGCTCCAGGGGAAAGGGCTTATCCAGATAACCATCCAGGCCCAAAAATTTGGTGGTATCACGTAAGTTATTAGTGCCGTAGGCTGTCATCAACACAACCTGGGTATCCGGCGAGATACGGCGCACCACCATTGCCAGGTCTATGCCGGTCATCACCGGCATCATATAATCGGTGATGACCACCGCAAACGACTCTTTTTCTATCAAACTGATAGCCGTTACGCTATCCGTTACAGTGACCGCCTCATACTCAGGCCCCATCATTCTCACGCTATGCTGTAGCATCAGGCTAATATCTTTGTCATTATCAACAATCAAAATCCGTTTATTACCCATTACTGCTCGCTATTGTTCTCACCGCCAAACAAATTCGCAAAATCGTTAGCTGCATTGGCTTTGTCACCTTCGGCGGCCGCACCTTTGGAAGCTTTGGCTAACAGTTCAGCCAGCTCTGTCCCAGTTTGTTTGGTATAAAACCAAACGGTGCCAGGTTTGCCCTGCGTGCCAAAAACCACGGCCAGCAGGAATTCCCCGTTGATGTCATAGGCATAAATATTATATTTGTTGCCTTCGTAGTAACTGGATTTGAAGATCGACTCATTATCGCCGAGGAGGCTGGCCAGTTCGGTCACGGCCAGAAAGTTGGCTGCCACAAAAGCGGCCAGTCGAGAGGATTTAGCCCGGTTGGTTTCGCCCACCACCCGGAGTGGGTGACCGCTGGCGCTCACCAAGAGTACAAAATGCGCGCCGGTTTTGCTGCGCAATATTTCCAGGTGCTCTTGTACCGCCCGATTCAAGCTCAAACCCGAGGCATCGGGATGGATGGTTTCTGCGGCTTGATGGGTATGGGTGATGGCCCGCTGGACTACCTCCATAATCTCCGGTACGGTAAAAGGTTTGCCGACATAGCCGCCTAGCTGCAATGACTCCACTGTGTCGCGCATGCCACGGGTATCGTGGGCTGTCATCAAAACCACCTGGGTGTCCGGGGAAACTTTCCGCACCGCCTGGGCCAGGTCTACGCCGGTCATGCCGGGCATCATATAATCGGTAATGACCAAATCAAACTTCTGTTTTTGAATCAATTCCAAAGCCGACGCGCCGTCGTTTGCAGTTGTAACTTCATACTCCGGTCCCAGCCTTTTAACGCTGTGCATCAAGAGGAAGAGGATGTCTTTGGCATCGTCTACAATTAGGACATGTTTTTTACTCATCAAAGCGCTCCTTGGTCTCCCACGGCCTCGTCCGCCTCTCCCTACTTGATTATAGCTTATAATCGATAGAGTTTAAATGTACGGCGGCTCGAATTAGAAAACTTAACATTTGGCCTACTTGACCGGCTGGCGGGGAGAGATATAATAACAGCCTCAAAGTCAAAACTGGTTCCCCCGTAAGTCGGGGGCATCTTAACCAAATTCTATGGAGGGTCAAAATGGCAGTTCGAAGTGCTGAAGCTGTTTGGGAGGGTAACTTACAAGAAGGACGCGGCAACTTTAAAGTTGGCAGCGGCGCATTTGAAGGGGCCTACACATTCAAAACACGTTTTGAAGAAGAGCCTGGCACCAATCCCGAAGAGTTGATCGGGGCGGCCCATGCCAGTTGCTTTTCGATGTTTCTCAGTGCGGTGCTGAGTGGGGCCGGCCATACGGTTAAGCGAGTCCATACCACCGCCAGGGTTCATCTGGGCCGGGTGGATAACGCCCCGACCATCACCAAAATAGAACTTAACACTGAGGCAGAAGTACCCGGGCTTGACGAGACGACATTTATGGAACAGGCTGAGGCTTCCAAAAAAGGCTGCCCGGTTTCAAAAGCCCTGGCGGCTACAGAAATTGTGCTGACGGCCAAATTGATTAGTTAACGGGCGGCGACTCTTTTTTCAGGCGCTTTCTCAACGAAAGCGCCTTTTTCTTTTCCTCGTATAAATATGGTAGGACAAGTCCGAGGTAGGAACAAGCTAACAGCCTGTTCTACTCACTCTGAAAACGGGTGCTATCCAGTTTGAAAATAATAAAGCGGGGCTGCGCTCAAGACGACGTCGTCGCGTAAGCTGGCAAGACTTCCTCAAGGCGCTTGCCGTCAATCATCGCCTTAACGATGGGATCAATCACCGTCTGGATCATGCGGCCCTCCTGTTCTTCATTTAGGTAGGGCAGGTTGACCCTTTTATTAACGGCCTCGGCCAAGCGCCGGGCAAACTCTCTGGCGTGGTCTTTGTCAATGCCCTTGTCGGCGTCGCGCAGGAGGCCGCCGAAAACTTCGGGCAAAATATCATCGAGGGCTGTATCAATGATCGCCACCGCATGCTCAAAGATAACCTGTTCCATCTCTTCAGATACCAAAGGAATATCAATAATAGCATTAATCAGCGAGGCAATTTTCTTCTGCTCTTCGAGAAGTAGCATGAACCGGTCTCCTTTCTATGATTACATTTAATCCAACAAACCAGCTTAATGGGGGAGATAGCACCCGCTTGCTCCCAATCCCTTAAGGTTCAGCTTCGATTATACCACACTAGCTTCTGGCTTGATAATTGCCGGGCCTATCGGCAGGTGGTACAATCGAATTTGCAATTTACAAATTTAAATTTTTGACACTTTGCTTTTTTAGGTTGCTTTGATATTTGGCCAATAACCCACTTCGTGCCAAAACCGAAGACAATCCCCGCTTACCTCGTGATCTGCTCCTGTTGCTGGTCTATTTTCTGCTGGCTATAGCTTTAACCTGGCCCACCATTCTCCATCTTCCAACCCATTTGCCAGGCGACGGCAGCGACGACCCGGCCATCGCCTGGAATCTGTGGTGGGTTAAATACGCGCTACTCAACGCCCGGCAAACCCCCTTCCAAACCAACTTTATGTTTTATCCCCTGGGTATCAACCTGGCTTTTTACACCTTGACCACGCTGAACGCCCTCACCGCGCTGCCGCTAACCCTTAACCTTGGCCTGGTGACTGCCAGCAATTTACACATGCTGTTCACCTTTGTTATTGGCGGTTACGGTACGTTCTTGCTAACGCGCTATATTTTGACCGAAAACCCATTTGCCGACGCCGGTCCCCGGTCCCCGGTCCCCGGTCTCATCTGGGCCAGTGCAGCCATCGCCGGAGGGTTCTACGCCTTTGCCAGCAGCAAGCTCTTCTACATCGCCCTGGGCCAGTTCAATATTGCCAGCAGTCAGTGGGTGCCCTTGGCTATTTTGTATGTTTTACGCACCCGGCGCGACCCGCACCGCCTCAAAAACCCCCTCATGGCCGGTCTCTTTTTGAGCCTGCAAGCCTGGACCGAACTGACCTATGCTTCGTTCCTGCTGGTATTTATGGGCCTGTATGGGCTGTGGCAGGTCGGTTATGGACTATGGTCTCACAGACGCTCATTGGCTCATACGCTGACTCGCCATTCGCTTTTGCCACACCTGCGCGCCGCCGTGGTAATGGGCCTAACCTTCGCTCTCGGCCTCAGCCCCATTTTGGCCCAAATGCTGCCCGACCTGCGGGCCGAAGGTGACTTTTTGGTCGAGGGCAGCGGCTTTGCCGCAGATTTTAGCGCCGATGTCCTCGGCTTCGTCATTCCGACGATTCATCATCCGCTATTAGGAAATCTGATTACCCAAACCAGCATTAGAAATTTTTCCCTGGGCCAACATATCTACCTGGGTTTCACCTTGCTCGGCCTGCTGTTGATTGCCGTCTGGACCAGCCACCGTCGGGTTGAGCTGCGTTTCTGGCTGGTCTCAGCCATCTTTTTTGCCCTGCTGTGTCTGGGCCCATTGATCACCGTCAACGGGCATGTTACCGACCTGCCCGGCCCCTTCGTTCTCCTGCAAAACCTGCCCTTTTTTAAAGGTAACCGTTATCCCAGCCGCTACAGCGTCATGCTGCTATTAAGCTTAAGTATCATCGCTGCCTTTGCGCTGGTACAGCTTGGACGGTGGGTTAATCGCCAGCGGTCAATAGCCAATGGTCAATGGTCAATCTTTACCCTCATTGCTCTCCTCTTTCTCTTTGAACACCTCTCCCTCCCTCTGCCCCAATCCGATATGCGCGTTCCGGCTCCATACCAACTGATCGCTGCCGATCCCGGCGATTTTGCCGTGCTCGATGTCCCCTTTGCCTGGCGTAACGGTTTTCGCATCACCGGGGCGATGACCACACAATTTATGTTTGGTCAATTTTACCAGACCGTCCATCAAAAGCGCTTGTTGCAAGGCAACACCAGCCGCAACCCCGAATTTAAGTTTCAATATTTCACCGACGCGCCGGTCATCAATTCACTGTTGGCCCTGGAAACAGGCCAACCTCTGCCCCCACAGCGTTGGTCAACCGATCAAGCCATCGCCGCCGAGGTGCTGGCCTTTTTCAACATCAAATACATCGTCGTCCGGCCTTACCGGTACCAGAAATTTGATGGGCAAAAAACTATTTCTGTCAGCGAACAAGGTGTTTTGCCTTACATCGAAGACGTTTTGCCGGTCGAAAAAATCCACGATGAGATTGCCATCAAAATCTATCGGGTGATCCCAAAAGAGGAGGCCAGACCTCAGTCTGGATACTTGATTGATACTTCGTCGCCCCTGGCCCCGCTTTACTTTGGCGAAGGCTGGGGCTTATTGACCACAGGCCAACCCATCACTGCTCAACGACAGCAAGTCCGGCTGCTGCTATCCCTAACCGGCGCGGTGCAGCGAGTCACCCTGCGGCTGCGCTTGCCGGAGGGGTATCAAGACTCCTCCCAATCCGTCAGGCTTACTTTGAACGGCTGGCAGTCGCCGCCCCAAACCCTCGGTCAAAAATGGCAGGATTTAACGTTTGATCTGCCCGCAGGCGTCGCCTATCCCGGCTTGAATAATCTCCGGCTCAACTTCAATGCGGTGATGCTTGGGCCTGCCCAGACTGAAAGTCGCACATTGTCCCAAATAACCGTTATCAGCGCGGGTGAAGAAGTGGGCGATTTTGCTCATATTTTTGTCAATGGCCGCGACATCTCCCCCAACCAGCGCGGCTACAATGTCGCTATCGTTGCCCCCGGCCAGACCATCCAGACGGCACTTTTTGATACCCACCTCGACCCGGCTGCCTCAAGCGGCCTGGTCAACTTCCTTGCTGCCGCCCCGGCCGACGCCTTCATCGCCGTTGCCGCTGCCGACGAAGCCAGCGCCAAACTCAGCGAAGAGACCGTGCGGGCTCTGCAAGGCGTCGGCGCCAAGGGTGACTTGCGCGGCTGTTTTCGCTGTAGCCACGCCTTCATTCGCCTGCCCTCCGGCGCTACCCTCGAAGCCCTCGACGCTTTACGCCCCGTTGGCCTGACCACCGGGTTGGGTTTGACCGAACCAGCGCTAGCAGCCCAAGTCGAGTGGATAAAAATTGAACCGGTTGAGCCATAGCCAGAAGTGTGGTATGATACTAGGGTTAGGGGAGGAGCTGGAAGATGGAGGCCAAGCTGATTAGCTATCTGGAACGGCTGCCCTTGTTCAAAGGCGCGCCGCAAGCGATCCTGACTAAACTGGCTAACCGAGTCAGAATTCTGAATTTAGCCAGGGGCGACTTTTTGGCGCGCGAGGGCGACGCCAGCGACTCCCTCTTTGTCATCCGCACCGGCTGGATCAAAATTGTGACCGCCGGCCCTCAGGGCGAGGAAGTCATTTTGAACCAATGCGGGCCGGGCCAGCTTATCGGCGAGATGTCGCTGATTGACCAAAAGCCCCGCTCCAACTCGATGATTGCCATCAGCCAGACCGAGGTCTTAGAAATTAAGTACGATGCCGTACTGGCCGTGTTGAATGAATATCCCTTGCTGGCCCTCTCTTTTTTGCGCGACATGTCCGACCGGCTGCGCTTTGCCAACGCCTACATCGAAGAAACGATTGTCTGGTCGCAGCACATTGCCGCCGGCAATTACGATTTTGTGCAAAAGCGGGTCGAAGAGACCCAATCCACCATCGTCAGTACCGATCTCACCTACCAGGCCAGGGCCAGCGCCTTTTTATCCTCCTTCTTCAAAATGGTCGAAGGCGTACGCCAGCGCGAAGAGGACCTCAAGCAGCAGGTGCAGCAGCTTATCATCGAAATTGACGAAGTGAAACGCCAACGGGCGGTCAAAGAATTGACCGAAAGCGAGTTCTTTGAAAACCTGCAATCCACGGCCCGCCGGCTGCGTGAGGAACGAGCGGCGAAAGTCAAAAAGCCGCCGGAATAAGGTCTCAGTTTGCCATGTTTAAAGTCCTCTGCGTCGAAGACATTCAAGACCATCGTGACTTGTTGGCCCAAATCCTGGAACAAGAGGGTTATCAGGTCGCCACGGCCCGTGATGGGATGGAAGGGATAGAATTGGCGCATACGCTGACGCCTGACCTCATTTTGATGGATCTGCGTATGCCGCGTATGGATGGCTTTGAGGCGATTAGAAATATTCGCTTACTGGAGGATAAGCTAATTGCCAATACGCCGATCATTGCTATCTCGGCTTTGAATGATACCAACAGTAAACAGCGCGCCCTAACCGCCGGTGCAAACGACTACTTGGATAAACCGTTAGACTCCGAACAACTGATCGAAAGTATTCAGCGATATTTAGCCCACTCTCCGCTAGAAGATGAGTCTTTCAGACCACACCTCCCGGTGCCCGTTATCCGCTTCAGTTCAAAAGATAATCCGTATGTAGCTGGCCCACCCATCAAAGACCCCAGGATGTTTTTTGGTCGCCAGGCTGACCTGGAAAAAATTATTAACCTGCTGATGAGCAATTTCATCATGCTCATTGGGCCACGCCGTATCGGCAAAACCAGTTTGTTACATCAACTGCTTTATCACCTTCCGCATTTAGAACAGACTGAAGAACGGTTTGCCCCGGTTCTGGTCAATACTGAGGGCATCCCTGAAGCCGAGTTTTTCCACGCGGTTATGGAGGAAATTTTAGAAACTGGACAAAAATATCTCCCCAGCGAAACAGCAAACTACCTGTCTTTTGACCTGGCCAACTCCACTTATCCTGCCCGCGCCTTCTCCCGTGACTTCCATAGTATTTTGAAAGGTTTGCAAAGCACCAAGCCCGAACCTACCCGTCTAGTCTTGCTCATGGACGAGATGGATACACTCAATTTCTACAGCATGGAAACGCAAGCTCAACTGCGGCGCATTTTTCAGCGCTTCGCCAACGCCAACTTAAGCGTGGTGGTGGCCGGGGTGAAGTTGCATCAACAATGGGCTGGAGAGAGCAGCCCCTTCTACAACATGTTTGTACCTATCACCCTTACCCCCTTTCTCGAAACCGAAGCCCGCCACCTGATTACAGAGCCGGTCAAGGGCAAATACAGCTACAGTGACGAAGCCATTGCCCGTATTCTTGAAACCACGCTGGGCTTGCCCCATCGCATCCAGCAATTGTGCCTGGAAACAATTGACCATTTGCTGGCAACCACTCAAGGACGCAGACAAATTAGCTTTGAGGATGTGAACACTGTCCTGCAAACCATTCACTGGCAGGACGAAGAAGAGAAATTTTTAAGCATTACTCGTGAAGAGTTTGAAGAACTTAAAGAAGGCAAAGAGAGATCATCCCGGCTCAACGCCATTTTAGCCAGCATGGCCGATGGCGTAATTGTGCGAGATTTAGCTGGCCGTATTTTGGTGATGAACCCCGCCGCAGAAGGCATTTTGAAAGCAATGGTTGATATTGAGGGAGATCAAGCGCAAGGTAAAGAGAAATTATCAATCTTGTCAAAGCATCTCACAGCTCTCCAAATTGAAGGCACACAACGTTTTGAGTTGGGCCGCCGAGTTTTGAGCGCCCGGTCCGCTCCGGTTGTTTCTTCAGAGGGGGAACAACTTGGTTCGGTCATTGTACTGCGTGACATCACCCAGGAAGTTGAGACTGAAAGGTTGAAAGATGATTTTATTGCTACTGTTTCACACGAACTTAGAACCCCATTGACAGCGATCAAAGGTTACAATGAGTTGTTGCGAATGACTGCCGCCAACCAACTGGATGAACGTCAATTAGGATTTATTGAAACGATTGACAAGAATGTAGTTAACTTACTCCAACTGATCCAACAAATGATTGACCTATCTGTGATTAATGCAGGCATATTATCAAGTATTGATAAGGAGCCGGTCAACCTGTCTGCGTTAATTGCTGAGGAAGCCAATAAATGGGCGGGCAAGATGGCAGAAAAAGGGCTAGCCTTTTTCTGCCATTTGCCTGACGAGCCGATCTGGGTTGAGAGTGACTGGAACAGATTAAGTCAAGTGGTGCATAATCTGATCAGAAATGCTTACGACTACACCTTGCCCGAAGGTAGGGCAGAGGTTTTACTAAAAAAAGAAGGCGACCGCGCTAGAGTGGATGTGAAAGATTCAGGGATAGGTATTGCCAAGAAAGATCAACGTTTTCTCTTCACCCGGTTTTTTAGGGCTGTTCCTGAAAGTACCTATGAGGTTGTAAATGGGGCAGGTTTAGGTTTATATATTAGCAAAGCCATCATTGAAGCGTATAATGGCCAAATCTGGGTAGAAAGTGAACCCGGACGAGGAAGTACCTTTAGTTTTGCTCTGCCTATGATACCCCTACAGCCGCTTGAGGTATAGAGAGGTAACCCCATGACTCATACATACCGGGTTGGCTCGTGGGTAGCTGGAACTGATTTTTACGGTCGAGCTTATTTACTGCACGATATTTTAGCCGGACCAATGGCTGGCTTGTGGGTCATCGGTAATCGGCGGATGGGCAAAACCTCATTACTGCGGGCGGCAGAACGCCAGGCGGCTAATGGTAATGAGTATTTACCCTTGTTCTGGGATATGCAGGGTGATACTAGCGAGCCTCAACTTGTTAAGAGTCTCTTGGAGGCCATTGAGAATGCCCAATGGAGCGAATTAGATGCACGCTGGCAAGAGGTTAACCTGCCAGAAAACGCTTCTGTCATTAGCCAAGCCCTACGTGGGGTTGCGGCTCATGCCCGGCAGCACAATTGTCGATTGCTGTTATTATGTGATGAAGTTGAGGGTTTCAATCAATTGGGACAGCAGGAACCCCGTGTTTTATCTGAACTCAGGCGAGTGATGCAGCACAACCCGGCTATCCGTACGGTACTGGCCTCGACTCGCCGCTTGAGCCGATTGTATGCCATTCAGCAACAACAAGACACTTCTCTTTTCCTGGAAGGATTTGAACCCCGCTACCTGACTAATTTTGACGACGACACGGCCAATCAAGTGATTTGCTGCACTCAAAGCGCCCAGCCACTGGCGGTAGACGAAGCCCTGCAAGCTCAAATTCGTTTCTTTTCCGGTAACCATCCCCTCATCCTGCAAAAAGTGTGCCAGCAATTATTTGACTCAAAGATAGGGACACTCCGGCCTTTCGATGAAAGTGATTTCATTTTGGATGACCAACTCAGCGGCACCTTCCAACAAGATTTCGACTCGCTGACGCCCGATGAAGCCAATGTACTTCTATTCATTAACTCGCAGACCATACCCCCTGAGCAAATTGAGCAAGCATTTTCTCATCTTTCTCGCAGCGGTCTACGACGGATGCTCCACGATTTAACCCAACTCGGTTTTATACGCCCTATGGATAGCCTGTATCAAGCCGGAAGTATTCCGCTAGGGGAATGGCTGGCTGCTGGTCCTAGCCATCACGCTCCTCAAGGTGGTGTCACCAATCGAGTTATGCGCGAGGTTGCCCAGGAGCGAGTAGCCTCCCTGCAACGCCAACTTATCGCCTGTATCCGGCATTTAGGAGAATTAGAACTCCGACAAGCCAAGCAGGGTCTTGAAACCCCTCCTCACGTTATCACCGAAACCGCCGACTATCAACAAAAAATTGCTCAAATCGAAGCCGAACTCATCGAGTTGGGCGAAAATCTCACTCCTCTCCAATCCTCTCAGGCTGGATAAATCCTCGTGTTCAATCCACCGCCGCCCCAAAACTCACGCCTCACGCCTCACGCCTCACGCCTCCCCTCCCTTCTCCTCGCCCTCCTCATCCTCACCTACGCCGTCTACTTCTCCTGGTATACCATTAACCGCCATAACACCCTGCATTCCTACGCCGCCGACCTATCGCTGATTGACCAGCCGATGTGGAACACCGTCCTCGGTCCCGGCGGTTTTATGGAACTCACCTGGGGCGACCACCAGCAGCCCCGCCTGGCCGAACATTTTGAACCCATCCTGATCCCCCTGGCTCTGCTTTTCTTCCTCTGGGACGATGTGCGCATCCTGCTTATCGCTCAATCTGTGGTCTTAGCTCTTGGCGCACTCCCGGTCTTCTGGATTGCTAAACGACAATTAACAATTGACAATTCACAATTCCCCTCCTGGATCGCCCTTATCTTTGCTGCCGCCTACCTGCTCTTCCCCCACCTGCAAGCCGCCAACATCGCCGATTTTCACGCCGACCCCTTTGTCGTC
>CAZRYD010000166.1:0-13989 GCA_964604225.1 uncultured Caldilineaceae bacterium | reverse complement strand
GGTCTCAGAGGCCTTTAGGGTCTTGGAAAAAGTTAATTACGGACGACTCTTTAGTAGAAGACCATACCCCCATCAATGTTGATCGACTGAGCGTTGATAAAGGCGGCGTCATCAGAGGCTAAAAAAGCGGCCAACCCGGCCACATCCGCGGGCTGGCCGTAGCGACCAACCGGGATGGTCTTTAAGATTTGCGACCGCCACTCTGCCAGAGTCACCCCATGCCGGTCGGCCAGAGCCTGGTACGTATGAGTGAGCATCTCAGTGTCAATCGGGCCGGGGCAGATGGCGTTGACGGTAATGCCGTGCGGCCCCAACTCCACTGCCAGAGCGCGGGTCAAACCGAGAATGGCGCTTTTGCTGGAACAGTAGGCGACTTCATCAGGGAAAGCCACCTTGGCCGCCATCGAGGCAATATTGATAATCCGCCCCCAGCGCTGGGCTTGCATAGAGGGTACGGCCAATTGGGCGCACAGAAACATGCTCTTGTAATTGATCTCTATTACTTTGTCCCAGCGAGCTTCACTCAACTCAACCAGGGGTGTGTCATCGAAAATACCGGCATTGTTGACCCAGATATCAATTTGTCCCCACGTCTCCAGGATGTGCTGGATGGCAGCGGCAATACTTTGTTTTTTCGACACGTCAACCGTCAGCCCCACAGCCTCAGCCCCTGCTGCCTGGCAGGCCGCCACGGCAGCAGCCGTATCTTTTAAGTCCAAAACGGCCACCTGTGCGCCCTCCTGGGCCAAACGAAGCGCAATGGCCTGGCCAATCCCCTGGGCTGCGCCGGTGACAACGGCAACTTTGTTAGTGAAGCGTTTCATAGTTTTCCCTGTGGACGCCAGGTCCGCCGGAGCTTTTGATTAGAACCACACCGGTCGGCTAACCTGCTTGCGGCTACCTGACATTGGTTCAAAGTTTTTGTTTCGTCAAGATGCTGGATAATCCGGTCCTGCATCAAGATTTTGCCGTCGGCAATGGTCGTGACCACATTTTCTTCTCCGGCTGAATAAATGAGCGTGGCCACCGGGTCGTGCGCCGGCACAATTTTGGCCGAGTTGGCCGCCAGGACAAATAAATCAGCTTTCTTACCCATCTCCAGCGAGCCAATCTCGTGGGCCAGACCAAGGGTCTTGGCTGCCTCGCGGGTGGCCCAATCAAGCACCATTTGGGCATCGACCACCGAGGCGTTGCGAGCCGCTACTTTTTGCAGCAAGGCGGCCATCTTGAGTGACTCGATCATATCCAGCGAGTTGTTGCTGCCCGCGCCGTCAGTGCCAACACTGACCCTAATGCCTGCCTGGGTCATCGGCATAATCGGGGCGATGCCGGAGCCGAGATACATATTACTGATGGGATTGTAGGCCACGTTCACCCCGTGCCGGGCCAGCAAGCTGATGTCTGTCTCGTCCATCACCACACAGTGGATAGCCAGCACATCCGGCCCTAAAAAGCCAACTTCGTCGAGGTAAGGGATAATATTCTGGCCGTGCCGCTGCTGGCTGAGCCGATTATCCACCTCATTTTCGTTGATGTGCATCACGATGGGGATGCCGGCGCTGGTGGCAAAAGCGCGGGCTTTGACCAACCCCTGGTCGGTGATGGTCCAGGGCGCACCGATAGCCAGCCAGACGGCCATGCGCTCGGTGGCAGGATATTTGTGGAGTAACTCGGTGTATTCGGCCAGGAAACGATCAATCGGTTTGATCAGTTGAGGCAGCACGCCATATTCTTCACCAAAATCGGAGATGATGGTGGTGTAGCGGCCGCGCAGGCCGCTGTCTTGGATAGCTTTGATATTGGCATCGTGCAATTCAAAGGTATGGGCGGCATAGCTCATATCAATCAGAGTGGTCACGCCGCAGTGAATCTGCTCCAGGCAGCCGGTCAGGTCGAATAAGTACATCTCTTGGGGGCTAATGTGGATCGCCGTCGGCGCAGTCACCACCCGGACCCACTCCTGCACGGCCATGTCTTCACCCAACCCTTTGACGCCGGTTTGAAAGAGATGGACGTGAGTGTTAATCAGGCCGGGAAAAACTGCCTGGCCCCCAACATCGAGGGTTTGCCTGGGGTCATAGAGGGCCAACAGGTCAGAGGTTGGGCCAAGGGCCACAATCCGGTCGGCCCGGATGGCAATAGCCCCATCATCGATGATGGTGCGTTGATTATCCTGGGTCACAATCAACCCGTGGGTGAGTAGTAGATCAATTGTCTCCATAGTCAGCTCGCTTCCAAGTTAAGTCAATAATGTGTCTGGTGTTTGAATTAATTCGTTCAAATCTTGCAGAAAAGCTGCCGCCGTCGCGCCGTCAATAAAACGATGGTCGAAGCTGAGGCTGAACCAGGCCACCTCGCGGACGGCAATTTGACCCTCAAGGACCACCGGCCTGGGCCGCGCCGCGCCGACCAGCAGGATGGCTCCCTCCGGTGGACGGGGCAGAGGAAAGCCGCTATCCACCCCGTACATGCCCAGGTTGCTGACCGTAAAAGTGCCCCCTTCGACATCGCTCATGACCAATTTACCCGTCCGCGCCCGCTCAACCCGCTCGGTTATAGCCGCCGCCAATTCGGCCAAAGTCAATTGAGGTGCGGCAGGAATGACGATGACGATCAAACCGTCTGGCGTTGCTACCGCCAGCCCCAGATTGACCGGCTCATAAACCAACACTTTTCCCTCGACCAGTTCGGCATTTAACAGCGGGTGAAGCGGTAGGGTGCGGGCGACCGCCGCTATCAGCAAGGTGTTCAGAGACAGGCGCGGCCCCACACTGCTCAGCTTTTCGCGGCGCAAGATTTGCAGCGAGGTCACATCGATCTCCCGGCTCACCTGGCTCAAGGCGGCGGTGTCGACGCTGGTTTTCATCATCTGGGCCATCACTTTGCCTACCCGGTTGAGCGGGATCGTTTGTTTGACCGGCAGCCCGCGGGGTGAATCGGACATCTTAATCTTCGTCAATCAGGCACAACACCGTGCCGACAGCTATTTCTTCGGTGCCTTCGGCCACCAAAATCTGGCGAATGATCCCGGAAACAGGTGCTTCGAGTTCGTTGGTAATCTTTTCTGTCTCGACATCGGCAATGACTTCCCCGGCCTCTACCGGGTCCCCTTCTCTTTTGCGCCAGGCAGCCAGCGTACCCTCGGCCATAGTCAAGCCCCATTTGGGCAAGATTACTTCGGTTGCCATTGAGTTTCTCCAATTTCTTCAGGTTGTTGGTCAGTGGAGATTCGGGATTAGGGCTGAGTGATTAACCCTAATCTTCCCTCTCTAATAATCAATCGTGGCCTTGACCGCCACTTTTATATCGTCTTTGCCGGGTAGAATGATCTTCTCCAGCGGCAACGAGAACGGGACGGGGGTATCGAGGCCGCAGACTCGGCGCACCGGCGCTTTGAGCTTGGCATAAACTTCTTCGGAAATGGTAGCGCTGACCTCTGCCCCCAACCCGCCCATTTTGGGCGCTTCGTTGGCCACCACCGCCCGCCCTGTTTTGCTGACCGACTCCAGCACAGTGGCCTGATCCCAGGGGCGCAGGGTGCGCAAATCCACCACTTCCACAGAGATGCCTTCGACGGCCAACTCTGCGGCGGCAGCCAGGGCTTCGTGAGTCATTTTCATGCTGGCGACGACGGTGAGATCGTTGCCCTCACGCACCACCGCCGCCTGGCGAAGCGGAACCGTGTATTTGCCTTCTTCAACTTCGCCTTTAAGTCGATAGAGCGCTTTGTGCTCCAGGAACAACACCGGGTTATCGTTTTCAATGCTGGCAATGAGCAGCCCTTTGGCATCGAAGGGCGTCGAAGGCCCAACAATCACCAGCCCCGGCACATTCATAAACCAGCCCTCGACCGATTGGGAATGATGGGGGCCGCCGCCAAAACCGCCGCCGGCTGCGGTGCGGATTACCACCGGGGCTTTGAACTGGCCGTCGAACATGTAATGCATCTTGGCGGCGTTGTTGACAATTTGATCGTAGCAAGTACCCAGGAAGTCGGCAAACATAATCTCCGGCACCGGGCGCATGCCAACCATAGCCGCGCCAACGGCCGTACCGATAATCGCCGCTTCGGACAGAGGCGTGTCGCGCACCCGCTCGGCTCCGTATTTGTCAAACAAGCCGCGGGTCACGCCAAAATCGCCGCCCATCTTGCCAATATCTTCACCCAACAGAAAAACTTTGTCGTTTTCTGCCATCATAAGATCCAGGGCGTCGTTGAGCGCCTGGACCATGCTCATCTTTTTCATCGAGTCTCTACCTCCCAACCGACGTAAACATTGGCCGTCGCTTTGGTCGGGTCCGGTAGTGGACTGGCCAGGGCAAAGGCAATCCATTCCTCAACCCGATCCTCTACATCTCCTTTGATTTGGTCGAGCCTGGTTTCGTCGGCCAGCCCTGCCTTCAGAATGTAGTCGCGGGCCAGTTTGAGCGGCTCGCGCTCTTCTTTCCAATAGCGGACTTCTTCGGCGGAACGAAATTCGCCACTAAAGAGACCCTGCCAACGCCAGGTTTTGTATTCAATGAAGTAGGGGCCTCGGCCCGCCCGGATATGGTCAACAGCGGTCTGAGTGGCCTGGTAGGCGGCTACGATGTCGTTGCCATCAACCTGCACCGCCGGCATTTTATAAGCCAGGGCAAATTCGTACAAATTTTCGGTGGCGTGGCTATCGCCAACATAGGTAGAGATAGCGTAGCCGTTATTAACGCAGCAATAGAGAACCGGCAATTTCCAGGTCGCAGCCAGATTCAGGCTTTCGTGCCACTCGCCCCGGCCAGAGGTGCCGTCGCCCACGATGACGGCGGCCAGGCTGTCTTTACCCTGCATTTTCCAGCCCAGGGCTACCCCCAGTGCGGTGACCATCATCGAACCCTCCACCGCATTATCGCCAAAGTTGCCCACGGCGGGATCGGCTGAGTGGAGCGAACCGCCTTTACCGCTGCACACGCCGGTGGCTCTGCCAAACAGCTCGGCCATGATCTTCTCGCCGGGCGTGCCGGCCAACACGAGCAAGCCGTGGCAGCGATGATCGGGGAAAAAGGCGTCGGTTTGGCGCAGTGATTTAGCAATGGCCGCCTGGACCGCTTCTTGGCCCACACCGGTATGCAACATACCCGGCACGTTACCTTTTTTGAATTCACGCTCAAGCCCGAACTCAAACAAACGCACTAGCCACATATCTCGATATAAGTCAAGTAAGAGTTCTGAGTCAATCGCCATATAACTTTCTCCCATTAAAAGCTCTACCGTTAAGCCGAGGTTCAAGTTCGGTAGTGATGATCCCTGCCCTAGAACAGAAGCCTGCCAAACTCTTCACTATAACAAGGGCAGGCTCAGATAATTAGCGGGCACAAACAAGCTCCCCTCGGTGGTACCTTGCGGAGCGAGTCGTTGCAGTTGGTGGGTCAGTTCGGAGGTGGACATCTGGCCGGTCAGGGCTTGCTCAAAAACGCGAACAACCTGAGTGACCTGCCCGGCTGTCTCGTGGACAAATTCAAGCCGAAAATGATGGATGCCGGCCTGTCGCAAGTTGTCCAGATGACGGCTGGCTTCCTGCGCTTCCGCTCCAAATACGGTATTGCGACAGCCGACATCGGCCATCACGGGATGGGCGCGACCATTCAGGTCACGCAGGGCCACCCGGCGCTGCTCACACGGGTGGCCGCAATCTTTGTAACTGGTACCTTTAGACAGAAAACGACAGAAAACGCAATGTTCGGTGTGGAAAACGGGCAGATGCTGGTAGGCCACCACTTCCAGCTTATCCGCGCCAATGTTGCGGGCCAGGGCAGCCACCTGGGCCGCGTTGAGGTCATGCGTCGGGGTCAGACGGGCCAGACCCAGGCCCAGAAAAGTATCGGCGGATAAGACGTTGGCTGCATTCAAGCTGAAATCGCCAATCAACGGCGGGTGCGCCTCTGGCTGGAGAGCATACAGCAGCCCACTCGAACGTACCAAAATCTGGCACTCCAATTTAAGCAAAAAGCGCACAATCCGCTGTTCATCTGGCTTTAAAATGCGCGGGCTGGCCACCCGGGCGACAATACCACTCGCCTGCACTCGCGCCACCGCCGGCCCTAGCCCGTACAAATCCAAATAATCCAGGGTGAGACTGGCCGGGTGCAAGGCCAGAGCCGCTTCCAACTGCTCCGGGGTACGGACGAGCAGGTGCAACCGGGGTTGGGTCGATTCTGGTGAGATTGCCGCAGTTTTAGTCAGCCCCGGACGCTTGTGGGCAATTTCTAAGGCAACTTGCAATGTCGCCAGCGGGTCGCGTAAAGTCAGGGTACGGGGCCGGCCCTGGCGCTCCACCAACTGCTCGACCGCTTCGCGGCGGAGTTGGTTGAGCAGTGAGCTAGGGGCGAACGGGCGACCGCGCGTGTCCAACTCCACTTCGCTTAATTCATAGGGGGTGTTCCCCAGCCGGCCCAATTGCTCGCGCACAAAGTCGAGGCTGATCGCCCGATTCTGCGCTGGCCCCAGCGGATTAGCTGACTGCACCGTCACCCGCACCTGCGGCTGCTTGATCAACACCCACTCAACCACCAACGGCGCGCCTTCGTGGGCGGTCACCCGGATGTGCAGCGGCTGCTTGTGAACCGGGGCGGCGGCCTGAGTGAAGGGCCGGGCCACCTTATCCAGATCGGGGTCGTGGGTGCGCCAGACCAGGTCACCCGGCCGAATTCGGGCCACATTGATAACGCCATTGCCAAATTGGAGTTCCAATTGACCATTTCGCAGCGGGGTAACCTGATAAACGCGGCCGCCTTCCTCAGCTTCTTCCGGGCTGCGCCAGGTGGCCGCATCAAAGACCACCCCATCACCCGCCTTGAGTGGCGCTATCTCGGCGGCGGGAGCGGGGGCAATGGCGATGCGCTCCGCCTGCGCCCGGACCACTCGCCCCATCAACACCCCCCGGTGACGCGGCGAGCGCCCGTTCACCACCGCTTGATGGTTGGTCCCGCTGATGAAGTACGGGCCCAGACCGCGCGAGTAGACTTGTTCAAGCTGCATCTCTTCGCTGCGGCTGAGGCTCAAGGGCAAGCCAGCCCAGGCCGCGTCAACCGCCTGGCGATAGGCCCGGGTGGTCAAGGCCACATAATTGGCTTCTTTGTAGCGACCTTCAATTTTGAGTCCAGAAATGCCGATTTGCACGATCTCCGGCATCTGGTGGAGCGCGTACAGGTCGCCCGGCGACAGTAGATAGCGAGCCTCGCCCAGTGGTTTCAACTGCTCATCAACGATCAGTTCGTAGGGCAAGCGGCAAGCCTGGGCGCACTGCCCGCGATTGGCGCTGCGGCCGCCCCACGCTTCCGAAGAGAAGCATTGGCCGGAGTAGGAGACGCACAGCGCCCCGTGCACAAATAGCTCCAGCTCACAATCGGTCTGGGCCCGGATGGTGCGGACATCGTCCAGCGACAGTTCCCGCGCCAGCACTACCCGGCTGACCCCAAACTGCTGGGCCAGGCGAATCCCTTCGGCGCTGGTCAGGCTCATCTGGGTGCTGCCGTGTAGCTCCAGTTCCGGACTAATTTGCCGGGCTAATTGGGCAATCCCCACATCCTGGACAATGATTGCATCCGCGCCGGCCTCGGCGATACCGCTAAGGGTTTTAGCGGCTTCGGCCAGTTCATGGTCAAACACCAGGCTGTTGAAGGTAACGTAGCCCTTTACCCCACGCTGGTGCAGGGTGCGCATAACCTCCGGCAATTCGGCCAGCGAGAAGCCCACTTTAGCGCGGGCGGTGAAATGCTTAAGACCAAAATAGACGGCATCCGCGCCCGCTTCGATGGCTGCCTGCAACTGCGGCCAGTAGCCAGCCGGACTCATCACCTCCGGCTTGCTGGATTGGCTGGGTTTTATCATAGCTTTAGGCCTGCCCGAATAAATCCAGACTCAGTAGATCCAAAATTGAGGAGGCAGCACGCTTCGCGTCAGATGCGGCTCCGTTCGGCATCTAAGGATGTCTCACCCCTCGAAAATCAGATCTGCTGAGATTGGTAAAGGCCAGTCACTTCCGCAGACTTGGCCTCGCTTGATATGATGAGGTTATCTCATCGCTCGTCAAGCTTAATTTAGAGAGTCTATCAAAATGTAAGCAATTAAGCAAAGCCACACTGCCGAAGCCCGGGCGCTCAATGGCGCTGGTTCACAAGGAATGACTTTCATCAGCCAACAAGATGACACTCTTCACTACCGTTCTCGCTCATTTTGTTTTATCTTAAAACATGACCGCAAAGAATCAAAGAGACTTTTGGCAGATTTACCTCGTTCGAGCTTTTACCATTTAACTTTACTCTACTCCTCTAATTATTTCCTCTCCCCAAACCCTCTCCGCTTGACCGAAATCTACCAACAATTCGCCCCAGGCGATGTTTCTGAGCCACATCGTTTACCCAAGGCTGAAATGGAGTATCCAACCTTGCCCAAAATTATGGCTAAACTGAGCGACGCTGGCAGCCCGCACATGCTCACTAAGCTGCCATTCAGCGAGGGCTAGCCGGTCAACTCAAGCTCTGAGCCAGATGTCGACTTTTGTCCAAAAATCAAATTAGTTACAGGGGGCCGAGGTAAAATTATCATGAAACAGAACCAGCCTACTCAAAATTCAGGCCAAATTTCCAGGCGGCGCTTCCTTAAGTTAGCCGCAGCAGCCAGCCTGCTGGCCGGTTGTAGTCCTGTGGTGCAGCAATCCGCTGCACCAGCCAGTGTTGCCCCGGGGACATCCCCGCCCCCGCCGACTCCGACGAGCGTCCCAACAGCCGTGTCGGTGACGACAGGCCGCCCGGATATCCTCAAATTCTATCCCGAAATATCGAGCCAAGTGGTACAGACTCAGCATGCCGGGGTATGGAACGGCGACCAGTTATCGCCGGAAGCCATCCGGCAAATGCTCGACGCCTCCATCACCAGGCTGACCGGCCTGAACGATGCCCGTGAGGCCTGGGCCGCTCTCTTCAGGCCCACCGAGAAGGTGGCCATCAAGATCAATACTTTTGAAAATAGCACTATCTGGACTCACGCCCCCCTGGTCAACGCGGTGGTGGCCTCGCTGCAGGAGGCCGGCCTCCCCGCCGAGCAGATTTTTATCTACGACCATTTAAGCATGCTCCAGGAGGCCGGGTACGAGGTCAATCAAGACGACCCGGGGGTGCGCTGCTCTAATGAAGCTGATTTTACCGGCCAGTGGAAGGTCGCCCGCAGCACGGTCGGCCTCAGCCAGACTTTACAGAGCTGTCAGGCGCTGATCAATATGCCGGTGCTCAAATCGCACATGCTGGCCGGCCTGACCTTTGCCCTAAAGAACCACTTTGGCAGCGTGAACTCTCCGGGCGCCCTCCACAGCCCCATCGACCAGACCATTGCCGAATTGAACGCTCTGCCGCCCATTAAGGATCGCACCCGGCTGGTCATTGGCGACATCCTGGAAGCCAATTTGAAATACAGCAGCAGTTGGCCTTATTGGAAGCCGGATTGGAAAGGCGACTCCATCCTGATGAGCTTCGACCCGGTGGCGCACGACGCGGTTGGGATGCAAATTCTGGAGCGGCTGCAAACCGAAAACGAGGCCGCCCTGTCGCCCTACCTCAGAGATTTGGCTACCTCATACCTGAACACAGCCGCCCAACTTGGCCTGGGCACAAACGATCCGCAGCATATAGAGATGGCGGAGGTTAAGTTAGGATGACCCAAATAACTCGACGCCAATTTTTAACCTTGAGCGGCGCAGTCGCCGGGGCGGCCCTGTTGGGTTCGGGCTGCACCAGCCAGGCGGCCGAGCCTGCCCCCGCTCGACAGCCGGCCGCCGCCCCCAGCAGCGACCAGGCTTATCTGGCCGTAGTTCGCGGGGCCGATCCGGCGGAAATCACCCGGCGAGCCCTTGCCGCCCTGGGCGGCATCGAACGCTTTGTCAAATCCGGGCATGAGGTGATTATCAAGCCCAACATTTGCGTGGACTACCACCCTCCGGAATATGCCGCCACGACCAACCCCACCGTCGTCGCGACCCTGGTCAGCCTGTGCCTGGGCGCTGGAGCCAAACGGGTGCGAGTGATGGATCTGCCCTTTGGCGGCACGCCCGACGCGGCCTATGCCGTCAGCGGCATCGACGAGGCGGTCAAGGCTGCCGGGGGCGAGATGGAGGTCATGAGCCGGGTCAAATTTGTCAAGACCGCCATCCCCGCAGGCCGGGACATCACCGAGTGGGAAATCTATCAAGATGCGCTCAAGGCCGACGTGTTGATTAACGTGCCCATTGCCAAGCACCATTCCCTGGCCCGACTAACGCTGGGTTCGAAGAATCTGCTGGGCCTCGTCAGCAAACCCAGCGGCATCCATCGCAACCTGGGACAGCGGGTAGCCGATCTGGCCAGCCTCATTCGGCCTACCTTGACCGTGGTGGACGCGGTGCGTATCTTGACCGCCCACGGTCCTACCGGCGGCAGCCTGAACGATGTCAAGGAAACCAACACCGTCATCGCCAGCCACGACCTGGTGGCCGCCGATGCTTATGGAGCCACCCTGTTTGGCCTGACCGGGGCCGACATCGCCTACATTAAGGCCGGGGCCGAGATGGGCCTGGGCACGCTGGATTTGCAGCGTATCAAGGTCGAGGAGATCAGCGTATAAACTGATTCCTGAAGGAATGGGGGCGGTCTAGTCATTGTTAGACTCAGTAGATCTAATTTTCAAGCTCCAAGCGGACAACAATCCGCGTTTGGGCCGCTGGACTGTTGTCCAGCTAGAGCAAATTTGAATCTACTGAGACTACTCACTTCTCCGGCAGCATTTTGAAAACAAGGGGTAACTATGAATCTGACGTTTTACGGAGTCAGAGGCTCCTACCCCATAGCGCGTCGGGATCAGGTACGCTATGGCGGCAATACCACTTGTCTTCACTTTTCCAGCCGATCCGGGCAAAGCCTGATCTTGGATGGAGGAAGTGGCATACGATTATTGGGTGACAAACTCATGCAGCGGGATTTTGGCGAAGGTCAAGGCGAAGCGGTTATTCTGGTTGGACATACCCACTGGGATCATATCTTGGGGTTTCCTTTTTTTGCGCCGTTCTATCGCCAGGGAAATCGTTTTGTTTTCGCTTCTGCCGGGCAGACAGGAAGCCACATTCGTGACATTTTAGCCGGACAACATGCCGACCTCAATTTCCCGGTGCCTTTTGAATATCTGGTCGCTAACTTCGAATACCTTTCTTTTGAGCCTGGCGATAAACTAGAATTGGGGGATTTTCAAATAGAGACAGTCCAACTCAATCACCCCGGCATAACCATTGGATATCGAATAGAGGCAGACGGCGGCAGGGCGACGGTCTACACAGATACTGGCCGGGTACGCCAGGTTCGAATGGGTGACGGGATGGGGGGTCTGGCCCCGGATGAGGGCTTTACCCAGGTGTATTTAGAGCGCTTGGCTCATTGTGCCCGAGAGAGCGATATCTTGGTCCACGACACCCAATTTCTGGAGTATGAGATGGTTGGCCGCTATCATTGGGGTCACTCCAGCGTAGAAGACGCTTTAGAGATGGCCCGGATGGCCAAAGTGAAACAACTCGTCCTCTTTCACTATGAACCAGCCCATTCGGATACGGTGGTAGACGAGCAACTGGCCCTGGCCCAAGACTTAAGCGCAGGGGATACCTTCGAGGTAATGGCTGCTGCTGAAGGCCAGCAACTAGACATAGGGCCTGGGGAGGGATAGGTATGATTCGGGTGAACTTTTGGGGAACCAGAGGCTCTATTACCTCTCCGGGCCAGGCCACTTGGTCTTACGGAGGACATACCCCCTGTGTCGAGTTAATCGGTTTTCAGAATGATGAGCCGGGTGCGGCAATACATCCAGGTAACCCGCAGCTTATTTTGGATGGAGGCTCGGGGTTGGCCGCTTTACAAACAGCGCTGATGAAAGGAGTCTGTGGAAGAGGGCAGGGGGAATTACATTTTCTGATAAGCCATTATCATTGGGATCACCTTATTGGCTTACCCTTTTTTGCCCCTATGTTTGTGAAGGGAAACCGGATTGTCTTTTATGGAGACATCCTCAGGAACCTCCAAACCAGCATCGAGCGCTTGTTCGCCTCGACCTACGCCCCACAAATGCAAAGCCTGGCGGCAGATCTGACGTACCTTCGGGTGGAATCGGAGGGGATGGAGGTGGCGGGTTTCCAGGTAAAGGCTACGGAAAACCGGCATCCTCCGGCTAAAGCTCTCTCTTACCGCATCCAATCCGGTCCCGACGTGGTGGTCTACTCAACGGATCATGAGGCCGGAGATCAGGCCGTGGATGCGAAGTTGGTGGAACTGGCTCGGGGTGCTCACCTCTGGATCTTGGACGCAATGTTTACTTCCGAAGAGCGGCAGCAGCGTGAGGGCTGGGGCCACAGCAGCCATCTGGAGGCTGTAAAGCTGGCTCTGGAGGCTGGGGTAAAGACGGTAGTGTTGTTTCACCACGCTCCTAATCACGACGACAGGATGCTAGACCAGATGGGTCTTGAGGCGGCTAAAGTAGCTGATGGCACTCGGACCAAAGTGCTGATGGGCCGAGACGGGATGGTATTGGATGTAGGCAAATGATAGAGAAGTTGAATGAATAAACTCCTGAAACTAAGTCATTTGTTTTGGCTTTTACTCCTGGCCGGCTGCGGCAGCCAACTGGCTCCACTGACCGATTTTTTGCCCAAGGCCGGCGCGGTTCCCAACTGGACGCTCGCCGAAGAGGCGCGGCTCTACAACCACGACAACCTCTTCGATATGGTGGACGGCCAGGCCGATGCTTTCTTTGCCTACGGCTTTGAGCAGGTGGCCAGGCAAAGGTATCAGAACAAAGCCGGGACGATCCTCGAAGTCGCTGTCTGGCAGTTGGCGACCCCGGCTGACGCTTATGGCCTCTTCACTTCCGGCCGCGCCGGTCAACCGATTAAAATTGGCAGTGAGGGCGATACCGACCCCGGCTCGCGGATAGCTTTTTGGCAGGACCGCTACTATGTACAAGTTTATGGCCGCCAACAAGTGCTTGACGCCGACCTGCAAGCTTTTGCCCAGGCGGTGGCGGCGGCGCTGCCCCAGGGTGGGGAACGTCCCGCGCTGGTCAGTCGCCTGCCACAAACCAATCTGATCGAGCGTGGCTTCATTTTCTTCCACGAAGAGATCTCCATTCAGAATGAGGTGTGGCTGGGTGGTGAGAACATTCTGGGGTTGAGCGCCCAAACCAACGGCCTCCTGGCCCGATATGACCTCGATGGCGCTATGGCCCGTCTGCTTTTGATCCAGTATCCCGACGCCAAAGCCGCCTCGGCCGGGCTGGCCGCCCTCAAAGCCGGTCAGGTGGAAGACCTGATCGCTGCTGACGCCAGTAACAACCTGCTGGGCGCAGTCTTTAGTCAGGTAGAACCGGCAGCGGCTGATGACCTGCTGGCCCAAGCCCTGAGGAAACTATAAAAGTTACAAACAAGTCGGGTTGACCACAAAGGCAAAATAGATGATTATGTCCTGCTGGTACTGGTTAATTCAGGTGAATAAGAAAGAGCACAAGGCATGAAAACATTTACCCTATTGATTCTGGTGACCCTTACGCCACTTACCTTGGCCGGTTGTGTAACTGCTCCCGCCGCTGTCCTGGAGCCTACGCCACCTCCAGCCCTACCCCCCACCCCGCCGCTGATCTCCTGGCCAACCGACGGCTGGAAAACTTCTACCCCAGAGCAACAAGGGCTGAATGCGGAGATGCTGGCAAAAATGCTTGAGCGGATCAAGCAAGAGAAACTCAAACTGCACAGCGTACTCATTATCCGGCACGGCTATTTGGTCTCGGAGACTTACTTTGAGAACTATCAGGCCGACACCCGACACGAAGTTTTTTCTTGCACCAAGAGCGTTATTTCCGCCCTGATGGGTATGGCTATTGAACAGGGCTACATAGACAGTGTACAGCACAAAGTCCTGGACTACTTCCCGGAGCGAACCATTGCCCACCACGAC
>CAZRYD010000165.1:0-14015 GCA_964604225.1 uncultured Caldilineaceae bacterium | reverse complement strand
CACGGTCAAGGGCGACATCCACGACATCGGCAAAAACCTGGTGGCCATGATGATGGAAGGCGCCGGCTTCGAGGTCATCAACCTGGGTATCAACAACGACGCCGATAAATTTATGGCCGCGTATGAGGAGCACAAGCCCGAAATTATCGGCATGTCGGCCCTGCTGACTACCACAATGCCTTATATGAAGGTGGTCATCGACCGGCTCAAGAGCGAAGGCATCCGCAAAGAGGTGATTGTGATGGTCGGCGGCGCACCCCTCAACGAAGCATTTGCCGAGGCCATCGAAGCCGACGCCTACTGCCGTGATGCGGCCGTGGCCGTCGAAACGGCCAAAAAACTGATCGCTATCAAGCGGGGCGCAGTCGCGCCGGTTTGAACCAACCAAAATCTCTAGCTCGATAGGAGCCGGTCTCAAACCGGCTCTTATTTTGTTTCAAAGGAGCCGAAATAATTGAGGCTTGGGAACCCGGTTCCCGGTTTGAGTCAAAAAAAGGAACGATAAGTAAACCAGAAGCGTACCCCTCGCCATATTTTTCACCATCTTGACTTTTTTCAGAACTGCCCTATACTTTCGATAAATTAGCCCGTCGGCTTATTGATTTCAGCCGCCAACTCTTAGCCCCGTGGCAGCTCAATTTAGCGGCGCTGAGAGAGGTGTTCTCTCGACTCCCACCACAAAAATAACCTGCTAAACCGCTTCTGACCCATTTGCGCGACGCGGCGCAATGATCTACCAAAATTCTTTCCTGAGGAAATGTGTAGATGACCACAGCCGAAGCATCGTATGAAATCTCCTGCCAGCATGTCTGGAAAGTGTTTGGCCCTCACCCTGAGCGCATCGCCTTGATGCTCGACTCCAACCGTTCCAAAAAAGAAATCCTGGCCGAAACAGGCCACGTCGTCGCCGTCAAAGATGTTTCTTTTGATGTGCGCAAAGGTGAAACCTTTGTGGTCATGGGGCTGTCGGGCAGCGGCAAGTCGACCCTGGTGCGCTGCATCTCGCGCCTGATCGAGCCGACGCGTGGGAAAATTTTGATGCAGGGCGAAGATGTGGTGGCCATGGATGACAAGCAATTGCGAGAATTGCGCCGCCACAAGATGAGCATGGTCTTTCAGCATTTTGGTCTTTTTCCTCACCGGCGGGTGATTGAAAATGTCGCCTACGGTCTGGAAATTCAGGGGGAGCCGCGCGTAAAACGGCACGAGCAGGCCAGGCAGGTGCTGGAACTGGTTGGCCTGGCCGGCTGGGAGCGTCACTATCCCGGCGAATTGAGCGGCGGCATGCAGCAGCGGGTCGGTATTGCCCGCGCCCTGGCAGTTGATCCGGAGATTTTGCTCTTTGATGAACCCTTTAGCGCCCTGGACCCGTTGATTCGGCGTGAAATGCAGGACGAGCTGATTCGGCTGGAAAAGGTCATGCGCAAAACGGTGATCTTTATCACTCACGATTTTCTGGAGGCCATTAAACTGGGGCATCATATTGCCATTATGAAGGATGGCGAGATTGTGCAGATTGGCACACCGGAGCAAGTTGTTTTCAACCCGGCCAATGAATATGTGCGCGAGTTTACCAAAGATGTGCCTCGGGCCAAGGTGTTGACTGCCGGGATTATCGCCCAGCAAGGTGAACAGGCGGTAGTGCTGGATACCGATGACCTGAAAACAATTCTGTCGGTGATGCGGGTCAAGGGCAGTTCGACCGCTTTTGTTAAGGGCAATGAGGATCACTTTTTGGGCATTTTATCCCTGGATGATGTCAACAGCGCCCAGGGGCAGGCCAGCGCCAGTGTTAGCTCGCTCCTCAACAACGACTTTCCCGTGGTTTACAGTAATACCAAGCTGGAAGATTTGATCCCCATCACCGTAGCCACCGACGCGCCGCTGCCGGTGGTGGATCAGGCCAACAAACTGGTGGGCGCCGTTGATCGAACTTCGGTGATGCTGGCGGTGAAAGGCAAATAAGGCATGACCGCCGACCGTAGACCGCCGACCGCCAGAAAACAGGCTCTGCCAAGCGATTTCTGCAGTCAGCCGTCAGTGGTTGGCAGTCTTGATCTCTGTGCGCGAACACCAGCGTAAAGATTGGCTGCGCAAAAGGGGGACAACGCTATGGTCAAATGGGAATATCTCAACAATTATTTTGAGTTTCGCCGGCGCGACTGGCTAATTTTGAGTGCGCTGGTGGGTTTCATTCTCCTGCTGCTGCTGGTTTCGTACCTGCCGTTGAACCTCAACCCCTTTCCCCCGGAGTGGAATCTCAACTTGCGGCAGCCGATTGACCAGTTGCAAAGCTGGATTATTGCTAATCGCGCCCATTCCCCGTTGTTTGTTTATTTTTTTGACCCCCTCAGTGACGCCATTGATGTCATCATCCGCGCCATTGAGGGAGTTTTATTGTGGCTGCCCTGGCCGGTCGTCCTGATAGGCGTTTTTCTGGTCGGTCAAAAATTGGGCGGTTTGCGCCTGGCCTTACTCGCCCTCTTGGGCCTCTTATTTATGGGCTTGGTTGGGCTGTGGACTGAAAGTCTGCAAACCCTGGCCCTGATGGGGGTCTCGGTCATTATTTCGCTGCTTATTGGCATCCCTGCGGGCATTTTGGCCGCGCGTTTTCCCAAATTTGAAGCCTTTTTGCGGCCCATCCTCGACGGCATGCAAACCATGCCGGCGTTTGTTTACCTGATTCCGGTGCTGCTCCTCTTTGGCGTGGCCCGTGTGCCCAGCGTGGTGGCCACGGTGATCTACGCCTTACCGCCGGCTATTCGCCTGACCTATCTGGGCATTCGGCAGGTGCCCGCCGCCACCATCGAAGCAGCCACGGCCTTTGGCTCCACTAAACGGCAAATTCTGTTTAAGGTGCAACTGCCTTTGGCTATGCCGGCCATCATCATAGGCATCAACCAGACGATTATGATGGCTCTGGGTATCGTCGTCATCGCCGCCTTGATTGGCGCCGGCGGGCTGGGTCGAGAGGTCTTGATTGCTTTGCAGCGTCTGCAGGTAGGGCAGGGGCTGGAAGCAGGTTTAGCCATTGTGTTTATGGCCATCATCCTCGACCGGATGAGCCAGGCGGCCAGCAAAATTGACTTTAGCAGCAAGCCGCAGCAAGGCCACGACTTTAAATTATTCCCGGCCAAAATGGCTCGCTTTGATCTCATCTGGTCTATCGAGCAGGGGCTGACTAATCTATTTGCCATTTTCACTCGGCTGGCCAAAGCCCTGGCTACCGGCGTGGCGGCTGTGATCAGTCCCATCGTGCGCGCCCTGAGTTTTAAAAACGCGGCCGAAATCACCCCCGGCCTCTTGCGGACCTACTCTTTTGAACTGGCTTCGCTGTTGGTGCTGTTGGTCCTGCTGGCGGCATGCAGATTTACAAATCTGACCGAATTTCCCGCCTCGTGGCATCTCTCGCTGCGCGGCCCGGTTGACGCCGCCGTGGCCTGGTCGCGTGACAATCTCTACCGCATCGGCGATCTGCCTATCGGCACCGGCCCTCTGAGCGATTTTATCACTATTTATCTGCTGAACCCCCTGCGTCTCTTTCTGCAACAATGGCTGCCCTGGGTTGTTCTCATCCTGGCGGTCGCGCTGCTGGCCCAGGTGACGGTAGGCTGGCGGCTGGCGCTGTTTACGGCCCTGGGCCTGTTTGTCATTGGTTTGTTGGGCATGTGGGAGCACGCCATGGACACCCTGAGCCAGACCATTGTGGCCGTAATTGTAGCCCTGGTCATTGCCATTCCGGTCGGTATTCTGGCCGCGCGCAGCGATGCTTTCGCCGCCTTTCTGCGGCCTGTTCTGGATACGTTGCAGACGATTCCGCCCTTTATCTACCTGGTGCCGGTGATTATGCTGTTTAATGTCGGGCGCGTGCCCGGCATTATTGCCTCGGTGTTGTACGCTCTGCCCCCGGCCATCCGCCTGACCAATTTGGGCATCCGCGAAGTGTCGGCCCAAACTATCGAAGCGGCGCGGGCTTTTGGCTCCACCCCGCGCCAAATGTTGTTCAAAGTGCAATTGCCCCTGGCCCTACCGTCGATTATGGTCGGCGTTAACCAGACGATTATGATGGTGCTGTCTATGGTCATTATCGCCGGTTTGGTGGGCGGGGGCGGCTTGGGCTTGGAAACGGTTATCGGCCTGGCCAAAAATCAAACCGGGCGCGGCGTCGAGGCCGGCTTGGCCATTGTCATTTTAGCCATTGTCATGGATCGGATTACCCAGGCCTGGGGCAAAAAGCGCGAGGCAGGGGCGCAGGGCAGTCATTAATCCCCCATACACGTTCCCAGGCGGCGGGCGCTGTCAAGCCAGGGGTGATCGAGGGGCACGGTTTTGCGTTTGCCCACTACCTCTGCCAGCGGGATGGGTTCGGCGCCCTCGCCGCGCGCGGCCACCATTACCCCATAAACGCCCTCGTTAATCAAGGTGGCGCAGGCCGTCCCCAGGCGGGTCGCCAGCAGCCGGTCCACCGCCGAGGGCGTGCCCCCGCGCTGCACGTGGCCCAGTATCGTCACCCGCGACTCCAGGCCAGTCAATTCCTCTAACTGTTGAGACAGCCGGATAGTCCCGCCGATTTGCCTGGCTCTGAGTTCGGTCAATTCGGCCTTGGATTTTTTGCTATCCGATTTATCTTTGGCTTTGGCCTTCTTTTCCTCCGCCGCCCGCAGCAGCGCCGCATCTTCCTTTGACATGGCTCCCTCGGAAATGGCGATGATGCTAAACCCTTTTCCGCCGTGGCTGCGGCGGCGCACCGCTTCGGCGATTTGGTGGGGATCATAAGGAATTTCAGGGATGAGAATCACATCCGCGCCGCCGGCGATGCCGGCTCCCAGCGCCAGCCAGCCGGCGTTGTGGCCCATCAATTCAACCACGATGATGCGATGGTGGCTGTGGGCGGTGCTGTGCAGCCGGTCAATGGCCTCGGTAGCGATACCGAGAGCGGTATCAAAACCAAAGGTTGTATCGGTCATAGCCACATCATTGTCAATGGTTTTGGGCAGGGTGATGATGTTTAACCCCTTTTGCATCAGCACAAAGGCGTTTTTCTGCGTTCCACCGCCGCCCAGGCAAACCAAAGCATCCAGGTGATGCTTGTGATAATTGTCGGCAATCACCTCGGTCATGTCCATCAACTGGCTGCCCACCGGCATACGGTCGGGCTTGTCGCGGCTGGTGCCCAAAATAGTGCCGCCAACGGTCAGGATGCCCGACAGGGCGGCGCTGTCCAGCCGGATCGTCCGGTTTTCCATCAGCCCCCGGAAACCGTCGCGAAAGCCGATCACTTGCATACCAAATGAAGTTTGCGCCGCCTTGCCAATGCCGCGAATGGCCGCATTCAAGCCGGGGCTGTCGCCGCCTGCGGTTAAAATGCCGATGTATTTGGTCATGGCTCCTCCTTTGTTGACTCCGGTAATAGGGGCAGGTCACGCTTTAAGCGTGACCTGCCCCTTGGTCAAATAAACACAAACCCCCAGTGCCAATCCGGACCGGGGGTTTTGTAAGGGCATTACTTTATTTTAGAAGCTTCTTTGACAGTCTTAGGGCAGCCAGGCTTTCCACTTATCTTCATTTTTATCGATCCAGGCGCGAGCCGCTTCCTCAGGTTTTTTGCCGTTAGTGTCCACATCGGCGATCATCCCCACCTGATCATCCGTCGAATAGTTCATTTTGCTGAGAAATTGATAAGCGTCGGGCGCTTTGTTCTTCAGGTCGGCCCAAACGATTTTGAATAAGACATCGGTGGGGTAGTCACAGTCCACACCACCGGCCTCGGCTTTGGCGTAACATTCCTCGGTGTTTTCGGGCAGGGTCACATTGGTCAAATCGTATTTGGCAAAAGCGGAGTGGGGTTTATAGAAATAAATCAAGATGGGTTCTTTGCGATTGTACGCGCCATCTACGGCAGCCAGAATAGACTGCTCGGAACCGGCGTAAACTACCTGAAAGTTCAGGCCCAGGTTCTTAATAATCTGTTCGTCATATTGAACCCAGCTTGGATCGCCGCCCAGAAATTGGCCTTTATCGCCGGTTTCAGCCGTTTTGAACAGCGCCGCATTCTCGGAGTCTTTAAAGCCTTCCCAGGTAGCCAGTTCTGGATGTGCTTCTAACATGTAAGTTGGAATATACCAACCAATCTTGCCGACTACGCCCAGTTCCCCGGCCTTTTCGACCACCTTTTGGTCGTCAATATATTGTTTGACATTCTCAGCGTGCCCCGAAGGCCAGACTTCCAGGCTGGCCGACAGGTCTCCGGTAGCCAGGGCCGGCCATTGGGCATTTTCGTCAATGGTCACGTTTTCAACCGTATAGCCCAACTGCTCTTCAAGCAATATTTTGGCCACGGCCACGTTCACCGCCGAGCCGGTCCAGGGATTTTCAGCCAATTTGATCGTGATTTTTTCGCCGCTGGACTCGGCCGGGGCTGCTGCCTCTTCTTTAGCGGGCGCTTCCTCTTTGGCAGGCTCGGCTGCCTCTTGCTTTTCTTCAGCCGGAGCAGCAGGCTGAGCTGCTCCGCCACACGCAGCTAAAAACAGAGCCACAACCAGCAGAAACGTCAACGGTAACCATTTGCCGACATACTTTTTGTTCATGATCTCCTCCTTAATTGATTTAATTTGTTAAAACCAGAGGCTGATAGTTTCCCCCCAGCCACGGCGAGTATAACATTGTCCCCTGGCTCTGTCAAACGATTTGACTTTCACCAGGATTCTTATATACTCTGTCCACCGTTTTCATATATTACTAATATATCAGTTCGTTAGCAAATTTTCGCCCTTTCACGATGCTGCCAGCTACGCTGCTCACGGCTTCGCGCCAGCGTCGAGTTAATTATGACTCGCGCAGCGAAGCTGCCTACCGGATTCTCAAAGAAAAAATAGTCACCCTGGAACTGCCGCCCGCCAGCCTGATCAATGAAGCTGATTTGATGGCTGAACTTGCTTTGGGGCGCACGCCTATTCGCGAAGCGCTCCAACGGCTGGCCCTGGAAAACCTGGTCATCATTCTGCCCCGCCGGGGCACCATTGTGGCCGATCTGAACATGAGCGACTTGCAGAAGATCTTCGAAATTCGCCTGGAATTAGAAGTTTACGCGGTGCGGTTAGCGGCTAGACGTGCTACCCCGGCCCAAATCGCCGAAATGGAGGCGCTGTTTGCCCAGGCAGATGACATGCTCCACCGGGGCGACCACCACCAACTCATTCATCTCGACCACCAGGCGCACCTGTTGTTGGCCCAGGCGGCTCACAATGAATTTCTGGAAGAAACACTGGAGCGTATGTATACCCACGTTTTGCGCTTGTGGTATGTTTCTCTGCACAAGGTCAGCCGGCTGGCTGAAGCCATTGAAGAACATCGTGACATCATTGCGGCGGTCAAAGCGGGGGATGGCGAGCGTGCCGCCCAAATCATGCGTGCCCACGTTACCGGCTTTCAAACCCAATTTACCGCTGTCTTGTAGTCAGTTGCCTGTTGCAGGGGGGAGCAGGTAACAAGTAGCAGGTTGCAGATTTACGCCCTCCGCCACAGGCACCACGATCTAACACGCAAGATACAAAGGAGTAACCGATGTCTGATCGAGAACGTCGTTCCAGCCGTCGCGAGGAACGCCGGGCGCGGGCCGGCACCCAGGCTGTGGGCGCGGTCACACCGCTGGTTAACAAGCTGCCTTTGGCCGAAGTACTCTCGCCCGAAGGAATCGAGGCCATTCACCGCGCCTCCATGCGCCTGCTGCAAAATCCCGGTATCCTGGTAATTGACTACCCGCCCGCCCGCGAAACCTTCAAAGCCAATGGGGCCAAGGTCGAAGGTGAATTGGTACGGATTGACGAAGACACGCTCATGCATTTTGTCCGCCAGGCTCCCTCCACCTTTACCCAACTGGCCCGCAACCCGGCCAACAGCCTGAATTTTGGCGGGCGCACCACTATTTTTGCGCCTGTTTACGGCCCGCCCTTTGTGGGCGATCTGGACCGGGGCCGCCGTGAAGCGACCATCGAAGATTTTCGCAACTTTGCCAAACTGACCTATATGGCCCCGCATCTCCACCACAACGGCGGCACTCTGGTCGAGCCAAATAACATTGATGTAAAAGAGCGCCACCTTGATATGCTGCTGGCCCACATTACCCTCAGCGACAAATGTTTTATGGGCAGCGTGACCCACGCCGAAAATGCCCGCGATACCGTCATTATGTCGGAAATTTTGTTTGGGTCGGAAGCTATTCAGGAAAATCCGGCTACCCTGTCCCTTATCAACGCCTCCAGCCCGCTGCGCTTTGATGACCGCATGTTCGGCGCGTTGGAAGTTTACGCCAAAGCCAAACAGGCCATCTTGGTGACGCCCTTTCTCATTGCCGGAGCCATGTCGCCCAGCACGATGGCCGCCACCCTAGCCCAACAAAACGCTGAAGCCCTCTTTGGCATCTGCTATGCCCAGATGCTCAATCCGGGCACGCCCTGTATCTACGGCTCATTTTTGGCTAATATTGACATGCGCAGCGGCGCGCCTTGTTTCGGCACACCGGAAAATGCCCTGGCTCTTTACGCCGGGGCGCAGATGGCTCGTCACTATCATTTGCCTTACCGCTCCGGCGGCAACTTCACCGCCTCCCGCATCCCCGACGCGCAGGCAGGTTATGAGTCGGCCAGCACCTTCTGGCCGACGGTGCAGGCCGGGGTCAACTTTGTGCTGCACGCCGCCGGCTGGTTGGAAGGCGGGCTGATTGCCGGTTACGAAAAATTTATTCTCGACCTGGAAATGTGCGGCATGATGGCTCGCTATGTCAACGGTATCGGCCTGACCGATGAAGATTTTGCCTGGGACGCCTACGCCGAAGTCGGGCCGGGGCAGCACTTCCTCGGCGCTCAGCACACTATGCGACACTACGAAACTGCCTTTTACCAGCACACCGTCTTTAACATGGACAATTACGAAAAGTGGGAAGAAGAGGGCAGCGTTGACACTTATAAGCGGGCCAACGCCGTCTGGAAGCGTATGCTGAAGGAATACGAAGCCCCGCCCCTCGATCCCGCCATTGCCGAAGAACTCACCGCCTTCGCCGAGCATCGCCGGGCCGAAATCCGCGCCGGCAAGACGCGAAGCGAGTGGAAGAGATAGCAGTAACCAGTAGTCAGTAGCCAGTAACCAGAAATTGTTCTATCTGACTACTGGCTACTGACTACTCTTTATCTTCGATTAAATCTTTTAGGAGTACCCATGACCAACATCCGCAGTTTTGAAATTCCAACCGTGATGAAACATGGCCTGGGAGCCATTAATGCCCTGGCCGACGAAGCCAGAGCGATGGGCATGAAACGTCCCTTGCTTGTGACCGACCCCGGCGTGGTCAAGGCCGGCCTGCTTGACCGGGCAGTGGCTCCATTGAAGGCGGCCAATCTCAGCTATGCCGTTTTTGACAAGGTTGCGCCCAATCCGCCGATTACGTTGGTGGATGAGGGAGCCGACATGTACCGCCGTGAGGAATGTGACGGTCTGATCGGTTTTGGCGGCGGCAGTTCCATGGACACGGCCAAATCCATCGGCGTGGTGGCGGCCAACAGCGGTTCGATTCTGGATTACGAGTGGGCCAACCCGCAGCCGATCAAAAAACGCATCCCGCCGACCATCTGCGTGCCCACCACTGCCGGCACCGGTAGCGAGGTGACGCTGTGGGCAGTTATCACCGACCCGCAGCGCAAAATCAAATTCAATGTCGGCGGCACACCGCTAATTGGGGCCTGGCAAGCCTTGATTGACCCCGAACTGACCTTCGACCTGCCCCCGGCTGTCACCGCCGGCACGGGCATGGACGCCCTGGCCCATGCCATCGAGTGCTACACCTGTGCTTACGCCCAGCCCCTACCCGACTCGACGGCGCTACTGGCCATGGAATATGTGGCCCGCTACCTGCGGGTCGCCTTTGCCCAGAGCCGCAATGCCGAAGCCCGCTACAAGATGAGTATGGCTGCCATGCTGGGTGCGCTCGCCTACGGTACCGAAAGTGCTGGCGCGGCTCACGCTATGAGCCAATCTGCCGGCGGCGTCCACAATGTGCCCCACGGCGCGCTGACCGCCCGGCTGCTCGGCCCGGTGATGGAATACAACTACAAGGGCGAGCCAGAGAAATTCGCCCGCATCGCCGTCGCCATGGGCGAGGATATTCGCGGCCTGAGTGTTTGGGAAGCAGCAGAGAAGGCCGTGGAAGCCGTGATGAAGCTGATCGAGGATGTCGAAATTCCGACGCTGCAAGACCTGGGCTTCAGCGAAGAAGAAATCCCCATGCTGGCCGAAATTGCCTTTAAAGATCCGCAAACCATCGGCAACCCGCGTGATTTGAGTGTCCAGAGCTACGTCCAGATTTATCAGCGAACATTTGATTTGGGGAAGAAGTGACCAGGGACAAGAGATCGGCGACCGGTGTTTATTGATAATTGACCACCTGTGGCCGCCGCCACTGGTGGCAGGCCATTGACTGTTGACTATTGACTATTTGTTTCAAGGAGGATACAAATGCCTAATTCGAATATGCTTGCAGATGTGGTTATCATTGGGGCCGGAGTGATTGGCTGTTCGACAGCCTTTGAGCTGGCCAAGCGGGGTTACAAAACCCTCAACATTGACAAAAACAATGACGCCGGGGCCGGTTCAACCATCAATTCCTGCGCCATTGTCCGGGCGCATTACTCCACCTGGGATGGAGTGGCCCTGGCCTACGAAGGCTTCAAATATTGGGGCAATTATGAAAGCTGGCTGGGCGTTAAAGATGAGCGCGGCATGGCCCGCTTCATGAACTGCGGTACGCTGCTGCTCAAAAGTAAAGGGCACACCTGGCAAAAAGTGCTGGAGCTTTACCGGCAAATGGGCGTAGAGCACGAGGAGTGGGATATCGAAACCGTCAAGGAGCGCATGCCCATCTACTTTTTGGGCGAATTTTGGCCGCCCAGCCGCCCCGAAGTGGGTGACGCTTTCTGGAAAGAGCCGGAGAATTACTTGGAAGGGGCTATCTACACGCCCGGCTCCGGCTATGTCAACGACCCGCAACTGTCTACCCACAATATTATGCGGGCCACCGAGAGCAAAGGGGGAGAGTTCCTCTTTAACAAAATGGTCGTGGAGATACGCCAAGAAGGAGGGCGCGTCCAGGGGGTCACGCTGAACGACGGCACCAGAGTTGACGCGCCGGTTGTGGTCAATGTGGCTGGCCCGCACTCCTACATTATCAATCGAATGGCCGGGGTTGAAGAGAGCATGAACATCAAAACCCGCCCGTTGCGCCACGAAGTCCATCATGTCCCCTCGCCCGAAGGCTTTAACTTTGAAAAGAGCGGCAAGCATACTTCCGACGGCGACAACGCCATCTACTTCCGGCCCGAAGCCGGCAACACCATCCTGGTCGGTAGTGAAGACCCGGATTGTGACGCCAAAGAGTGGGTTGACAACCCGGATGAGTACAATCAGAACGTCACCGACGCCCAGTGGAAGGCCCAGGTTTACCGGCTGGCCCGGCGCATCCCCGACCTGCCCGTGCCTAACCAGCCCCGTGGTGTGGTTGACCTATACGATGTCTCGACCGACTGGCTGCCCATTTATGATAAGTCGGACCTGAACGGCTTTTACATGGCCATCGGCACCAGCGGCCACGAGTTCAAAAACGCCCCACCGGTCGGGTACATGATGTCAGAGTTGATTCACCGCGTCGAAAACGGCCAGAATCACGATCAAGACCCGGTCAGATATAAGGCCGTCTACACCGGGCTGGAACTAAATGTGGGCTTTTATTCCCGCAACCGGCAGATAAATCCCGAAAGCAGTTTTTCGGTGAATGGGTAGAAGCCCCGAAGAAGCCCCGAAGTAAACTTCAGGGCTAAAAGCTTAAGTCGGCTCAAAGCCGACTCGAAGATTAGCTGGCTTTAGCCTGCTTAAGCTTTCAGCTTTGAGCTTTAGCTCGAAGCAACGGAGCGGCAAGCGAGGAACTCAAATGGCTTTCTGGCGATTATACTATCATCTCGTCTGGGCTACTAAAGAACGACATCCACTTATCGTGGCGGATGTCGAGCAGGAGCTTTACGGGTATATCATCGGCAAAGCTAATGCCCTGGGATGTATCACTCACGCCATCGGCGGTATCGAAGATCATCTTCATCTGGTATCTTCCATTCCACCAAAACTATCTATTACCGATTTTGTCCAAAAAATTAAAGGCAGTAGCGCTTACCATCTCAACCAGGGAATGTTTAGAGATAGATCAAAATTTCAGTGGCAGCGGGGTTACGGGGTCTTCTCGTTGGGGAGCAAGCAATTAGCCGAAGCGGTGGCTTATGTGGTCAACCAAAAAGAGCACCATCAACGCGGAACAATTAATCCGATTCTGGAACGCTGTGATGAGGAAGATGACGGCCCTGCTCCCTGGAATAATGGCGAGGCCATTGCCGGGATTAAGGTGGTTGGTGGCTCTGCTGATTTTGAATAGCCTGGGATTCAAATCCCAGGCTAAAAGCTGAAGTCGGCTGAAGGCCGACTCAAAAAAAGTGGAAAGAAGCTGGCTTTAGCCTGCTTAAGCTTTTAGCTTCGAGCTTTAGCTCGAAGCACAATATAGGAGGAACTATGAACACACTCCCCAACCAAGCGCGCGTCGTCATTATCGGGGCGGGCATTGTGGGCAACAGCCTGGTCTATCACCTGGCCGAGTTGGGCTGGAAAGATATGGTCCTGCTTGACAAAGGGCCGCTGCCCAATCCCGGCGGTTCCACCGGGCACGCCTCCAACTTTATCTTCCCGGTGGACCATTCCAAAGAAATGACCCGGCTGACCCAGGACAGCGTTGCCACCTACAAGAAGCTGGGCACGTTTACCCAGAGCGGCGGCATCGAGCTGGCCCGCACCCCGGAGCGGATGCAGGAACTCACCCGCCGCGTCACGTCGGCCAAAGCGTGGGGCGAGCCGGGTGAAATCATCACCCCTCAACAAATCAAAGAGAGGGTGCCCTATGTCAACACCGACCTCGTGTTGGGCGGCTTTTACAGCCCTTCTGCTGGCGTGGTTGACTCGCTGCGGGCCGGCACCCTCATGCGCGAACGGGCCATGCAGTTGGATGCTCTCAAAGTCTTTTCCAACATCGAAGTGACCGGCATTGACGTGCAAAAAGGGCGTGTGGTGGGCGTCGAGACTAAGCAGGGTTACATTGGCGCGGAGTATGTCCTCATTGCCTGCGGCGTCTGGAGTCCGCGCCTGGCTCGCATGGCCGGCGTGCATATCCCTCTCACGCCGATGGTCCACCAGTTTATCACCGTCGGACCCATCCCGCTTTTTGAGAAGACCAAAGGCGAAATCGAGTACCCGGTCATCCGCGATGTAGACAGCAATATGTACGAGCGCCAGAACGGCAGCGACCTGGAAATCGGCTCTTACGCCCACCGCCCCATGTGGCACGAGCCGGATGAAATCCCTTCCATTGAACAGGCTGCTCTCAGCCCGACCGAACTGCCTTTTACCGCCGACGATTTTGACGACAGCATGGCCGTTGCCCTGGAACTGATGCCCGACATCCTCGACCGCGAAGATGTCGGCATCCGCCACGCCATCAACGGCCTGATGTCGCTTACCCCCGACGGTATGCCGCTTATCGGCGAGACGCCGGAGGTCAAGAATCTGTGGTCGGTGGCGGCCATCTGGATCAAGGAAGGCCCCGGCTTTGGCCGGGTGGTGGCCGAGTGGATGACCTACGGCGCGCCGGAAATCTGCGATGCGACTGCCTCGGATATTGCCCGCTTTTACGACCACTCCCGCACCCAGTTCCACGTTCGCGCCCGCACCGGCGAGTCCTTCAACAAAATGTACAGTATCACCCATCCCGCCGAGCAGTATGAGTCTTCGCGCCGGGTGCGCCTCAGCCCCTTCTATACCCGCGAAAAAGAGTTAGGCGCGGTCTTTTTTGAAACCGCCGGCTGGGAGCGGCCCTACTGGTACGAGTCGAACAAAGCCTTGCTGGACGAGTACGGCGAGCGGGTCATGCCTCGTCC
>CAZRYD010000164.1:0-14240 GCA_964604225.1 uncultured Caldilineaceae bacterium | reverse complement strand
AAAAGTTCGATCAACTCAGCTTTGTCTGAGTCTATTTTGCACTTTAAAGTCTAGCTCTTGGCGAAAGCTGTTTTTAATAATCAGGCTTCCAAGAATATCTCAAAATCATTTGGATCAATCTCATTCGGCAATCTCGCCGTCAAGGATAAAATCTTGGGTCAGTCTGGCTGCTTTGAGCACAGATTGACCCCGAACCAACAACTGATCTCCCCCCCTGATAATCACCCTGGCCAATTCATTATTTTCTTTCTTGTGGCGGATGTAAACAAGTTGAGCATCCGTTTCGTATGCCGCAAAAACCTTGTGGTGCCTGGCTGGCTCTTGCTCCACGACCAGGTAATCAATATGGGTATCGGTCTCAATGCGCAACCCCGTTAATTGGCTCGACCTCAATTGGCCTCCCAGGGCAACATCCAATGGGGAAACGGCAACCGAGACATTCGTCCCAGCCGGATAGGGATAGAGCACCGCACAAAATTGAAACGGCGCAATTGCTTGTTGCCGATAACGCAGGGTTGGCGCTGGCTGCTTTTCACCGGAGAAAAAAGAAACCCAACCCTGGATAGGCTCAGTAGCCCCAGTAATGAGGCTGGCTTCTAGCTTATTAGAGGTCAGGGGCGCAATAATTAACCCCGCTCCATCCCCATTGCCCGCGCACAGCAAACCAGAGTTTGGCTCAAGCCGGGTAGCCAAATCGGGGGGCAAATGAAAGTAAAAATCAAAGCAGTGCTTGCTTTGCCCCATTAATGAATCTATGACCACCCAGTATTCCGGCTTGGCAAAGAAAATCTGGCGACGATGCGTAATTGGCTCGGCCAAACGCTCGTAGCCGTCATGAGACCCATCCACAAAATCAAAATAGTCGCTCGAAAGCCACTGATTCAGAGTGGCTTGAGCCGGGTGATATACCCGCCAGATATCTACCAGAGTAGATTGATCTTGGTCGTCAACAACAACCGTGTTGTGCGCCCGACTGCCCCGAAAAAAATTACGCCAGTCGCGTCCCAGCTGGGTGCTGTAAATACCCGAATCAACTACTAACGTTTGACCGTGAGCATATAACTCAAAACTGAGCGCATCGGCGTGGCCATGGCTGGGTACAGGTTTGTAGCCAAAAGGGCCACAATCAAAAACCAGGTAAGCCGACCCGGTATTTTGCCCATGACGCATCACAAAGTAACCGCCCTCTGGAAAGGCGCGGGAGTTGAGACCACCAGGCGGAGTTGGCTGGTCAAGATAGGGCTTGGCCCGCTGGTGTCCGAGTAGCCAGACGCTGGCTTCATCGAGCGGAGGCGCAATAGATTTTAGCTCAGGTCGTTCCAGGAAAGCTGGTCCGCCTGTAGCCGCCGAAAAACGCAAGTAGGTATCCTCCAGGGCTGAGTCACCCAACAGCGGAATCTGACCATTGGGTTTGGTGATCCATAGTTCAAACTCAACCATCCGGCCAAAAGTTTCTTTAATTTCCATAGGCACAGAGATGCAGTTATTTTCCAGCAGGACCAACAACTCTAACAACTCACCGGAGATGACGCGATGGTAATGGGTCGCCTGTTCACCATGCACGCCATCTGGGTAAACTTGGGCGCCAATTTGTTGATAAAGCACCCGTAACCCTCGCTCTCGCCATCTTACGGCCAATTTAAATTCCGGAAAAAGAACCCCCAGCATCGCCAGAGCTTTGGCTTCCAAGAGCAGGTGGTTATTTTGGGCATGCAACTCCAAATAGGCGTCAAGATAACGCCCATGAGCCAACAGTCCCTGTAACAAAGCCTGACAAGCGGCAGGATCAAAGGCTGCGGCAGAACGAAAATAATAGAAGGCCCAGAGCCAGGCGTTAATACGAAAGGCCACCTCGAAAACGCTGGCCCAGTTTGGTTGATTGATACTGACTGGATTCTTCGCCAGCCAGTCAAGCAATAACTCGCCAAACTTCTGGGCATATCGCTCATCACCGGTATACCAGTAGGCTCGACCTAAAGTTTCAAAATAGGCATGCCGGTTCAAATCCCAGGTCCAATCCAGATTTCCGTGAGGGCGATAGGCCCAGTCAATATTATCTTCAAATTTCACCGGCTCGGCTCGTCGAAAGTGAAAGGTATGCCGACATATCTCATCGGCGCTGCGGATAGTTGTTTGTTGTTGGTGGGGATCAATCAACGCAATGTTTGGCTTGATATCGCTCGGCTCAAAAAAGAAACGGGGGGTGTTCCGTGTTTGAAAATAGGTTTTGAGATTAATTTTAGCCTGTTCATAATTTCTCTCATCCACCGCCTGCTTAACCTGGCTCAGCCCCGCCTGTTTCAGATTTAACTGGGCAAAAAATGTGCGGTTATCCAACGTGACGGTTTCGGCCTGCCGCCGGCCTAACCAACGATTCAAGCGCCAGCGGCCATAGGTATAGTGATAGGCTGGTCCCTTAGCTACAAAAAGCTGGATTTTTCGTCCAAAATGAGTCAATTGATCGATATTCATCATCGTTTTGATGACTCATCTAAGAATTTTTCAAAAGCAGTGCCGCTTAGAGCTTGCTTGATCTCGTCGTAATTTTCAACGATGCTCTCAAGTGATTCATGTTTTATCGGCACTGCATCAATCGTCAGAGAGGGAATCGGGTTGATCTCAAGAAAGTCTAACGCGCGACGAGTCTCAGCCGTCCGGTTGGCTACAAGAGACTCATAGAAAACTTCAAGGTACCGGACGTTTTCAAGCCGCATGCGATACTTTTCGATCTGTTGAGTTAGCTTGCTCAATTGTGTTTTAAGCCGGTCCGGTGACAATCGAATAGGTGTGACCGGTTCAACCCTTGAGGTCGAATGAAACAGACCCCGTTTGAAAGAAGCTTCAGTATAAACGACCGTTTTCAAGGAATTTTCACGAATAAGATGAATAATAGCCACATTGTTTTCGACCGCCCATTCCAGAATTTCTGGATACTTATCGGCCTGCTCATAAAGCAAGCGGAGGCCAATAGCCCTCACCCCGTTAGCCGGTGTGTATATTTGCTGTAGGAAATCATTGATGACTTGTTTCTTAGCAAAAATATAGTCAATTCGACGCTTGGTTGAAACGGATCGAAATTTATAAAATGGGCTATTGAGGCGATCAAAGGCAAACCGCTCAAAAATGATCGTCAGGTCAAACGCTTTTTTGTCGCAGTGTATCGGTAAATTACTCCCCAGGGCACCAAGAAGCAGTTTGGTTCCAGAGCGGTGAGTATTCAATAAAATGAACTTACTTACTTCCATACATCTCTGAAGTTAAAACCTTTAGTTTTGGCGTTATGAGTGGGTAGCCGGAACAAGCTCCTCATCTAAAAATTTTTCAAAAGCAGTGCCATGCAAAGCCTGCTTTACTTCGGTATAGTTTTCAATAATATCTCCGAGAGAATTAGGGTTTAGCTTTACCAGATTAGTGGTTAATGGGCCAAGCTGCTCCAATTTCAGGAAATCAAGAATCCGGCGAGTCTCGGCTTCCGGCCTGGCTACAAGCGCTTCATAAGAAACTTCGAGATGCCGTGTATTCTTAAGCACTGTCTGATACTTTTCAATCTGTTGCGTCAGCCTGGTCAATTGCATTTTAAGTTTAAATGGCGACAGGTGAACCGTAACCCACTTGACTTTTGAAGTTGAATGAGACAGGCCACGCTTCTGGGCAGTTTCAGCCGATACAATCGTTTTTAAAGCATTTTCACGAATGAGATGAATGATACCGACATCGTGTTCCTTAGCCCATGCCAGAATCTCAGGGTGTTTGTCAGCCTCAGCATAAATCACCCGAACTCCAACCATTTTCACGCCGTCGGTGGGGGCGGCTGATTCGGTCATAAAATCATTGATGAGCTGTTTACTCCGGAAGATATAATCGAGGCGTCGCTTAAGCGAGGCAGTTCGAAATTGATGAAAGGAACTGCCGGGACGATCACGCACCCATAAGCGTTTGACCACAACATCCACGGTAAAAATCCTTTTGTGACATTTTACCTGGGGATGGCTTTCCAGAGAGCTAAGAAGCAGGGTAGTGCCAGAACGATGAGCCGCTAAGACAATAAATTTATCCATCATTTCTCTTTATCCTCAAACGCTGCTAACAAGAAGGTGCGCAGTTCATCAGCGTGAGTTTTGACCCATCGGGCCGCCTCCCATTTATCTTGGATGGCTACAAACTGATTACTTTTCGGACGACCCTCTTGGAGCGGCCAAATCATATTTTGCAAATATCGCCAGCGGATCAAATCGGGGATGGCCTCTACTTCTTGGGCCAACAACGGCTGGTGAGCCTGGTAGGCTCGTAAAAAACTCTGGGCCAAACCTTTGTCAACCCCGTATCGGCCCGCCCGGCCAAAAGCAGTGACCCCTCGCGCAACATCCAATGCCCGCAAATTTACACAGGCATCGCCAAAATCTAAAACAGCCGCGATGGCCTGTCGCCTAAAAAGAATATTCTTGGGCGAATAATCGCCATGAATCACGGCTCTGGGTAAGGCCGGACTAGCCGCCTGGTAATAATGTCCTACCTCTACCAGATCGCGCTTAAGCTCATCGGCAATACCTAACAAAAATACCTCTAGCTCATCAGGTGATTTCTTAGTAGCAGCGTTTTCAAGATACTGCTCCAAAGTCTCCAAATGCCAGGCGACATCTCTCCACAGGCGTTCGCCGGTGGGCATAAAGCCATTCAACTTTCGACCTGCGGGGACAAAGCTGGCGGTCAATTGGTGCAAACATGCCAGGGCTTCTCCGGCCTGGCCGACCAAGCGCCGCCGCATTCCACCTGAGAGAAGATAGTTAGTGTAGCAGTAGCCGGGGACAAACTCATAGAGAGCATAATGATGATGGCCCAATTCCGTGTAAGTCAGCCCGGTCTGATTAACCTCTAAACGTGGCGAGGGAAAATTTGTGGTAGCCAGGTAGCCAAGTATCGAGTGTTCATGCTGGGTTGAAGCTAAAGACCAGCGATACCGTTTGAGAACTTTTCGGCCCTGACTGGTTTGGAGTAACACATTATCACTGTTGCCTCCGGCCAGCGTACGGGCTATCTGCCAATGCCCCAGGTTATATTGAGCCAAAACAGTTTCAATTTCGGCTGAACTTAGGGCCGCTGCTGGTCTGGTGGTTTTGGCCCAAAAGGGTTGGAGCAAATAATTTGGCTTGGGGATGAGAATCATCGAAGTTTCTCCAGCGCCCTTTGGGTTAATTTGTTAAGGTCGGGAGGTCTCTTCCAATATTTTATAATAAATATCCCTGGTACGAGCCGCAACAACATCGGCGTGGAAGCGTTGTTTAGCTATTTCTCTGGCCCGGCAGCCCATCGCCCATAATCTGGTCTCATCACCAAGAATTTGATAAAGGGCTTCGGCCAGGGCGGAGGGGTCGTTTGGAGGAATAATAAAACCGGATTGGCCATGCTCAACCAGGTAACGAGCTCCACCGGCGTCAGTGCTCACCACGGCTTTGCCGGCAGCCATAGCCTGCATTACGGCCATCGGCGCAGTTTCTAAAACCGACGACAAGACCACAGCAGCACAATTTGAATATTCTTGCAAAACAGCCAGCTCATCTAATTCACCCAAAAAAGTAACGACCTCTTCTAACCCATTATTGGCAACAAATTGCTTCAAGGCGTGATAATAACTGGTCGGATCATCAGCCGAGATGCCCCCGCCAGCCAGCCGTAATCTCGTTCCGGGCATCCGCCGGTGCAATTCGGCAAAAGCATGCAGCAGGGTATGCACCCCTTTCCGGGGGATTAATCGTCCCACAAAAAGGATTTGACCGGGTTGCCCGCGCTGTGATAATTCAAAGAAGCTCTCAGCGATCGGGTTTTCAATATCGTAGACCTCCCCCCGCAGTTGGCCGTTAAACGTGGCCTGGATAAAAGGACTGATAGAGATAATGTATTTAGCCTGTTTGATAGCGCGAAATTCTTCCCTTTTGACAAACCAGCCCCGATAGATCCGATTGAGCAAACCGGTCCGGATGGAAGCTTCCAGGAAACGGACGCCATGCAGGGTCAGCACCCAGGGCAGACCGGTTGCCGCAGCCGCTTCAGCGTAGGCCCCCGCGATGTGCGCATGGATCAAATCGGGCTGGAGGCGAATCATTTCAGTCCGCATGCGGCGGATGTTGGCCAATATTGACAACCGGCCTGGTAAATGGGCCGAGGGTAAATAATGAATTGTAACATTTTCATGTTCAAGGGTGCGCTGCCCCAAGCCCCATCTATCCAACGTAACGACATCCACCTTCAGATCTGAGTAACGTTGTAAAGCTTGGGTAAGGTAGAGGATAACCGACTCGACGCCACCTGATATTTTGTTGGGATAAGCCGGATAATCTCCAACCACGACGACACGCATCAAGCCACCCTCATTTGAGATTGTAAAATCAAGTTCATCGCCAATTTAGGTCCTCTCCACCGTAGCTGACAGTGGAGACAGCGCCTGTTTTTTTGCTTTGAAGCCGTTAAGCCAGTGCGTATGAGTGCCCACAATTGCGCCAGCCAGGGCAAAGGGCAGCATTTTAATAATAGCCTGGGTTTGCTCTTGAGTATAAGAGCCTATCGCAAAAGAAATGATGACACACCAATAAATAGTGATAGTTTCAGGGGTGATAAAACCTGACCAATCCGGTGCACGTGCTCTGAAAAATAAGCGTATACTATTAACCAGCGGGGTTATAAGGAAAATTAAATAGGGTAGAAAAGCTACAAGCCCGAAATGAACCAACATATCCAAGTAATCGTTCTCAACGGCGATAAGGTTCCGGCGAAAGCCATCGGTCCGGAAACGGCCAGACTCTCGATTGAAGGCGCCTTCACCCCAGCCGCGAATGGGTTTGACTTCCCACATACTTATGGCCGCATCCCAACGCGGGGTTCGCCCGTTATAATCTTCTGTTCTGGTATTAACTCGCTCCCGAACCACATCACTTTGGTTAAGCTGATCCCAGGTAGCCCAGAGCGTAATCACAGCCACAAAAACCATCACAAAATACAATTTGCGAAACTGGGGGTAGAAGAACTGGATAATCGAGAGGCTAATCAGCAAGGTGTACCATGAAGTACGATTGTAAGTAAGAAATAAAGCATAAAACTGAACTATCAACACCCCAACTAACAGAGTTTTCCGGGTGAGGCCTTTATATTCAAAAAAAAGATAAAATGAGACCGGGATCGTGGTAATTAGAACACGCCCAAAATTGCCCGATCGGCCTAAAAGACCCCGGATCAGCCGCAAATTCTCCGTGTATCTTGTCTGCAGGACTTTCTCAGCATTGTCTTTAGATACGAACAGGATATTACCGGTCCATTGCTCGTAAATGGCATAAGCAGCCACCGCAAAACCAAATAGTAATATTATCAAGAGTAATTTATGCAGGTCCTCTTTATTCCGCACCAAATTTCTGGCAAAAAAATACATGACGAATGGCAGAAAATACCTGCTAATAGCCAACTGAAGCGTATTTGCAGGTTTATCAATCAGAGTCGCCGCTGACATGATCCCAAGCGTGGCCAGAACGATGCAAATCTCGGTCAACCCTATCGGAGTAGCAAACCGAAATTTGCCGGTTGCGGCATTAGCAAGCATAAAAATAGCCAGAAACGCTATTGTAAATCGGCTAAATGAGAGATCGGGAATACCCGCGCCCATAGGGATTTCAACCCAGCTTTCAATGAAAGCCATAAAGAACAGCAAGGCCAATAAGCCATTAAGCGGGTTACGCATGCTGAGCACCATCAGCAACAGAATAACCAGAACTGAGATAGTTAACTCGATGACATCACGCGACAAAGTGAAGAGGTAGCCCAAACAAACACCCAGTCCTATAACAATCAGGGCAATCAAAACATTTTTGAACTTAAAAAGGAGGCTCAATCCCTGCAGCGTAACTGCTTTGAGCGGTTTTGCCAGGGCCATTATTTTATGTTTTCTCCTTCTGGCTAACTATCAAGGGAGTGAGGGCTACCGAACGCCCAATCCAAAAAGTGCTAGCTGTCATTACACCAGGTTAGTGGCTCATTTGTCCCGCGCTATCCGATAGAGCAACGACCTTGGATTGTTCAGAAAGCCGCTGAGCACTACGAAAATTGCTGGCTTTGACCAGATACTCTATCAGGAAAGTCAGGAGTATACCGGTTAGCAGACTCACTACGGCAGCCAGGACAATAATCTTACCATCAACAGCCGCTACCGGATTTCGGGGGGGGCGAGCCGGGGTGATAACTTGAACGGAACCAAGTTCCAAAATCTGGTTTTCTTTGATTTGCGCCTCGTTTTTCCGGTCTAACAAAAAATTGAAATTACTGCGTACTCGGTCAACTTGATCGGTCAACTCATTGTACCCGGCCGTTATTCCGATCATATCTTGTAGTTCGGCCTCACGCTCCAGGATAATATCCGCAATCGCCTGGGCTTTGGTTACCTCTCCTCCAGCTCGAGCCAAATCGCGCTCAATACTTAGAGATCGAATCAGATCATATTGCTTACTAATGGCTTGGTCGAGTGCGCCAACCTTGTTATTAATCTGAAATTTGGTTAACTCCTTTTCAGCATCACCGAGTTCGGTTCGAGCAAGCTCCAATTGTTGTTCGATGAATTTACGGGTGTTAACCGTCGGCCGGGCACGCAATTCGCCATACTTCTTCAGACCTACATCAACCAGAGTATTGGCCAGGAGAGCGGCGGTATCAGGGTCGGGAGCGCGGACGCTAATTCGCATCAGTTGTGAGTTATCGGGAACCTCAATTGTCAAATTCTCACGCAAGTCACTTGCGCTCAACTTTACATCAGGCAGACCCTGAACGGTTTGGTAGGTTACATCGCCCTCTTGTAAAAATTCGTTGAGACTACTGCGGGTCTGTTGGATTTCATCGGTTAAAGCTTGCCGGCCAAACTCGCTATAAAGGGGCACCTCCTGCGGCGGCGGGGCGCTAACTTGTAACGTCACCGTGGCCTGATACTCTGTTTCAGTCAGAAAGGCGATGGCTGACATCGTGCCAACTGTCGTCCCAACCAGCAGAACAATCACCCACCACCACTTTCGAATAATTCTGAGATACTCTATCATACCTTGTGCTTGCATAAGATTTAACACCCTTTTCAGTTCGAGCTTTTGGCAAAGCTCAAACTCATAATCAGGTCCGCAGACCCTTATCATTTCTATTGGTTAAAATTTCCTGGTAAATATGTTGAACAGCCGCCACATGCCGTTCAATCGAGAAACGTTCTTTAGCTTCTTGTTGGGCCTGCTGCCCAATTATTTTGGCTTGTTCTGGATTTTCCAGAAGCTGCTGAATGGCCTTGGCCATTAATCCAGCATTTTTGGGAGGAACTAACAAGCCAGTAACCTGATCTTCGATAATATCTAAAACTCCGCCAGCAGCAGTGGCAATAACAGGCCGTCCAGCAGCCATCCCCTCAATAATAACCCGTCCCAGCGGTTCTGGCTCAGAGGCGCTATGGACCACAATATCAGAGGCGGCCAAAACCCGTGGAATATCAAGTCGCAGCCCCGTGAAGATAACGTGATCCGACAGCCGCAACTCGGTAACTAATTGCTGCAATTTTTGATAGTAAGTTTGCCCTAATTGGTTCGAAACAGGTGCTCCAACAATGAGAGCTTTGGTATTGGGTTGGGCTTGGATCAGCTCAGCCATCGCCTGTAAAAAATAGTCATGTCCTTTCCACCAGTCAAGTCGGCCCACATTGGTGATCAACCGATCCTGCTGAGTCAAGCCCAACTCGGTCCGTAATTCAGCGCTATGGTTAACCTGCTCAAAAGTCTCGATATCAATCGGATTATAAATAACCTGCCCTTTATGAATAGGAATCCCCTGCTTGTGGTAGCTTGTTTCAACAGCCTTGGAGATATAGATAAACCTATCAATGTAGCCAGCCAGATACTTTTCGACAAAAGACAGGTTCTGCAACATGCGGACATGACAAATCTGCGGCACATGGGCCAATCGAGCGGCCATGACCGTAGTCCGATTGGTAAACAAGGTGTTATTGTGATGAACCAGGTCAACCGCCTCGTCTTTTATTAGATAGGCCAGCCTACGAGCTAAGGGGAAATCTTGTCGTGCTGCCAGATAGAGTTGTTTCGCAGCCTTGTAACCCGTTGCCAGCCACTGGCCATAACGGCTTAGAGCAGCGGCAATATCTCGATTGGAACCGGTTGATGGGGTTAGCAGAGGCGGCTGCTCACTCAGGGTTATAACCTTGAGCCCAAGTGCTCGAAATCGTTCACGAAAAGGGTTCGGGCCATAAAAAAGAACAACCGGCTCGTAGAGGGTAGTATCCAGGCCACGGACTAATTCATATAGACTAATAACCGACCCACCCATCTCGGTCGGTTTTTCTATAAATAAAATACGATAACGTTTTTGGTTCATCTACCTTGTTTTTAGTTCAAGGAGGTTTTTTATTTAATCGAGCCTGAGTTCCGCATCGGGTAACAGCGAAGCTACCCCTCCCCATGATACACGACTACTATAACTTCAAATGGTAAGAAACCCATCAGGAAAATATATGAAAAAAGTTAGAAAAGTAAAAGCACAGTTAAGAAAAAGTAGAAACGGCTCTGGCGGGCTAACTCATTATTAATTGAACTAACTAAAACAAAAGTTAAATAGTGTTCTACCTCACAAATATTTTTCAAAAACAGTGCCTTTGAACGCCTGAGCTACTTCCTCATAGTTCTCAAGGACGTCTTTCAACGAGGCGTTGCCTTGCTTTATGACCCCAAATGTCAGAGGTATAGATGGATCAACAGACAGAAAGTCGAGCAGACGACCAGACTCAACCTCCTGATTCGCCTCAAAGGCTTCATTGGAAACTTCACAGTAACGCTTACCTTTAAACATAACTCGATACTCTTCAACCTGTTGCATCCGGGTCGCCAGCCGGCTTTGGAGCAGGGCTGGCAATACGTGAACGGTGGGCGAATTGGCTTTTGAGGCCAGGGCATAGACAATAGACTTCAAGTAATTCTCGCGAATGAGATGAATAATACCCACGTCGTTTTCCAAGGCCCATTCCAGCGTTTCCGGGTAGTCTTTGGGATAGGCTATCCTGACGATGACAGCTTTTTTATCACGAGTAGAACCATATAACTCGGTCAGAAAAGCGCCAATAAGCTGCTTCCGCCGAAAGACATAGTCAAGTTGTCGCTTGAAAGAGCCGGACCGATATTGAAAAAATGGTGTACCCGGCTTCTCATAATAAAGCAATCGCTTGAATAGGGGGGCGCATCGAAACACATCATCGTAGCATCGTATTTGTGGATGGCTATTCAAAGAGCTAATCAGGAACGATGTGCCTGAGCGGCGGGCGGCTAAAAGCATAAATTTATTCATGTTAAAACAGCGGTTTTACCGAACTCTTTAACTTTCGAGCGAAATAAAGCGGCCAATCTGCGAAGTAGAGTAGCAGATAATCTCTCAGCGAAAGTTGAACCGGCTCCAACTCGTAGTTGTAGACAGCCATGGCTTGCTTGGCCTGCGCCTGGATAAAGGCGATTTCATGCCCAGACATCGCCTGGCGAAAGCAGCCGACGTAAGCGGTTGAGACCACGTCATATTTGCTTTCACCACTGTCATCCCGAAATCCGCGAATACCTTCCAGCAGAAGCGGGGCCGGAATGTCAGCCTCACCTAAAAAGGTGCAAAGATCGTGCAAAGTTTCCTGCGGTTGCGAGACCAGCGTTTCATAACGGACAACCTTGTAAGAGTCGGGATATTGCTTTTGATTTTGTTCAGCCAGCCGCGCCGAACGAAGCCATTTATTGACGTCTCGATGAAGGTCGGCAAAACTTTTCTCTTCATTCCGCTGCCGGCTAACCGCTTTAGAGGCGCGCTTATCCCGCGGATCGCGGATCATGTGGATGATGCGAGCCGTGGGATAATTGGCATAGATTGCTGCTGCATAACGTGCGATTTTCTGCGACTGGTCACCCCAACGGGATTTTCCCAAGCGTTCGGTGTGATACTCGAAGAATAGGGCAAACAACCGGCCATAGGTAGGTTCACCCAGCCAAAACTTCTGGCGGATATATTCAACGTCGTTGTTGATAAAAGAACGAATATTCTCATGCGACAACATCGCGGCCAGACAGCGTTCAAAATTGTCAGGCTGGCTCAAGTCGCCATACTTGCGATAAAAGCGAGGCCACAGCCTGAATTCCATATTGTGCGTGGCAATATGGGGATGTAAACCCAGCAACCGGCTAAGCAAACTCTTCCCGCTCCGGCTCACCCCTGTCACAAAAATTGGACCAAGATCCATGATCGTCTCCTCACTCACCCTGTCAGGGTTGACACCCTTCCGGCCCTTTAGCGGTAGCTGAATCATTACAAATATTTTTCAAAAGCGGTACCCCTGAATGCTTGAGCCACTTCCTCATAGTTTTCAAGAATATCCTTGAGCGAGTCTGGATTTTGTTTGACCAAATTGCTGGTCAAGGGCATAAAGTGATCAATCTGCAAAAAACCAAGCATACGACGAGTCTCGGTCTCTTGATTTGCCACAAACGATTCGTAGAAGATTTCGCAGTACGGCCGGTCTTTGAACATCCGGCGATACGTTTCAATGTTATTCGTCCGTTTGGTTAAGAGTTTTTTTAATTTGTCTGGTGGCACCTGGACAGTGACCCGCTCGACTTTTGAGGTTACATGATACACCTCTCGCTTTTGAGCGGTAAATTGTGACAGGATGGCCTTCAGAGAATTTTCACGAATGAGATGAATAACCTTCACGTCGTGCTCGATAATCCACTCTAAAATCTCAGGGTATTTGTGGGCCTGCTCATAGGATAACCTGATCCCTCTGGCCTTAACCGTGTCAGCCGCAGTATTGAATTCTTGGGTCAAAAAAACGTCAATCAATTGTTTGCGGCGGAACATATAATCAATCTGCCGTTGCAGCGAGGCGGATCGAAATTTATAAAATGGACTGCTGGGCCGATCAATTTGAAAATACTTCCAGCGTCTCTTGGTGCTGAATGTCTCTTTGGTACATTCTATTTGGGGGTGGCTGTCCAAAGAATTGGCCAGCAGGGTAGTCCCCGACCGGCGGCCGGCCAGGATCACGAATTTCTCCATTTGCTTTATGCCTCAATCGTCGTTTCTTTAATTGCCGTTTTCAGCCTGAGTTGAGCCTCGATCAACTCCGATATCTGCTCCACCCTGGCCTCCCAGGTATGTTGAGAAGCCACAAAGCGGCGGGCCTCATAACGCTCCGGCGAGGTATCGGCCAGGGCGGCGCGTACCGCCGGACCAAAGTTGGACGGACTATCGGCCAGGTGAACATACTGGCTAAATTCTCGCGCCGCCGGAATATCGAGCGAGGCGACCGGCACACCGGCGGCTAAATAATCATACAGCTTCAAAGGGCTGATATTTTCAGCCTGCTGATTCTGCAGGTAAGGCATTAGCCCAACCTGAAAACCTTTGACATAGTGCGGCACCTGAGCAATGCCAACCGGCTCAATATAGTGGACATTCGGCATTTTTTGGAGCGCCTGCCAGGTTTCGGCCTGTTTTGAAACCCGGGCTTCACCCACCAATACCAGCGACCAATCCGGGTTTTGCTCGGCCAATTCTTTGAGCATGGCCAGATTGAGCTTGTCGCTAATCAGCCCAATGTAGCCCAGCCGCGGGCATTTAATGGCCTGGAGACTATCGGGCAGCCAGGGATCGGCCAGGGCTGCACTATAAGCCTGATAATTTACCCCGTTGGGCACCAGGTAAGTATGCGGGTTGAAGGGATGTTTGGACTTATACAATTCTTCCGAAACTACGATAACGGCATCTGCCAGGGCCAACATCTCTTTTTCCATGGGTTCGAGTTGGCGGCGGCGGGCGGGCGTCTGCCCACTATAGGCGGTGTATTCATCAACCACGTGGTAGATACGCAGGCGCGGCGACGGAATTTCGTTTACTACGTCCAGCATGTAGGGGTTAGCGAACCAGACAATTGGCTGGCTCATGCCCAATTGGCGCAGCGCGTTTCGCACCGAGAACTGTCTCATCAATTTGGTTGGGTAATCAAACCGCCCACAGACCGGCGCCCATAGGGGGTAGCGAAAAACAAATAAGTTTTCTGAGACGGGCTGAACAGTCGAGCGGCGCAGGTCGGCCAGCCCCCACTCTTTCTGCCGCCAACCGGCCACGATATGCCGCAGATAAAGCCGCCTTTCGACAAACAGCACTTTGTTGTGTCGAGCAAAAATTGACATGAGTTG
>CAZRYD010000163.1:0-14257 GCA_964604225.1 uncultured Caldilineaceae bacterium | reverse complement strand
TTAAGGAACTGGTGCAACAGTTATAGCCGTATCTGACTACTGACTACTGTTTACTAATCATGATAATGACGCCATCAAAAGCGGACGAGTCACATAAATACGATTATTTGTTGATTGTTACGATTGCTGCCCTGCTCATCGTCGGTTTGATGATGGTTTACAGCGCTACTTTTGCCCTGGGGTATCAATTGTATGATCAGCCGACCTATTACTTCATTCGCCAACTGTTGTGGATGGGGGTCGGCCTGCTGGCGATGATTATCTTGGCCCGCATCGAATACCACACCTGGCGGCGCTTCTCGATCTTGTTAATGACGTTTACCTTGCTTCTGTTAGGTGTCGTTCTGGCGATAGGTGAGGAGCGATTTGGCGGGCAGCGTTGGCTTGTTAACGGCTCAATTCAGCCGTCGGAGTTTAGCAAACTGGCCATTATTATTTACATTGCCGATTGGCTGTCGTCCAAAGGTGAGCAAATTCGCAAGGTTAGTTACGGCCTGATCCCTTTTGCCATTCTGTTAGGGTTGATCACCGGCCTGATTGTGCTGCAACAAAGCCTGAGTACCGCTATTTTGATTGCCGGTACGGCCCTGGCCATGTTTTTTATTGCCGGTGGAAATTTATGGCAAATCATGGTCAGCGCTATTTTGGGCGGCGGCACCATTGCCTTCTTGACCACCCAATCGGCTTACCGGCTGGCCCGGGTGACCGCGTTCTTGAACCCGCTCAATGCCGACCCGCTGGACAGCGGTTACCAGATTCGGCAGATTTTAATTGCGCTGGGGTCGGGGGGTATTTTTGGCCTGGGTTTGGGAGCCAGCCGGCAAAAGTTTGGCTATATTCCGGCTTCCCATACCGACGGCATTTTTGCTATTTTGGGCGAGGAATTGGGCTTGATTGGTTCGCTGGCCGTGTTGGGTTTGTTTGCTTTTCTGGCCTATCGCGGCTTTCGCGTGGCCATGCTGGCCCCTGACTCCTTTGGTATGGTATTGGCCTCCGGCATTACCTGTAGCTTTATTTTTCAGGCCATCGTCAATGTGGGTGTGGTGACCGCCAGCATACCCTTTACCGGCGTCACCCTGCCGTTTATTAGTTTTGGCGGGTCGTCGCTGGTGGTCACCATGGCCAGCGCCGGCCTGTTGCTAGCCGTATCGCGTCGAACCATGCCCGAAGACCCGCGAGAAAAAGAGGAGCGCCGTGAGGCTGATCATCTCCGGCGGCGGAACCGGGGGACACGTCTACCCGGCCCTGGCCGTCGTGCCAAAGCTAAAGCAGCAGTGCATTGACCTGAACGTTCTGTGGATTGGCAGCAGCGGCGGGATGGAGCAGGCTCTGGTAGAGCGGGCCGGTTTAACATTTGAATCGATTGCGGCGATGGGGCTGCGCGGCAAAAACCCTTTGGTGGCGACCCAGGGGTTGTGGGCCCTCAGCCAGGGGTATCGCCAGAGCCGCCAGATTATTCGCCGCTTCCGGCCTGAGGTGCTCTTTGTGACCGGTGGTTATGTCTGCGTACCGGTGACGCTGGCGGCATGGCAGGCCGGCGTACCGGTCCTGATTTATTTGCCCGATATTGAACCGGGCCTGGCGATCAAATTTCTAGCTCGCTTGGCCAAGCGGGTGGCGGTGACCGCGCCCGAAGCGCAGCAGTTCTTTAAGCCTGGATTGACGGTCGTGACCGGTTATCCGGTCAGAGAGGAACTCTTCTCCCAGACCTCTGGGGTTTTAGAAACCCCAGAGGTCTCAAGTGGGGAGGTCAAAGCCACTACTCGCCGCCAACTGGGCTGGCGCGCTGACTTGCCGGTGTTAATGGTTTTTGGCGGCAGCCGTGGGGCGCGCAGTCTCAACCAGGCGGTGACGCAAGACCTGGAGAGCTATTTACAAATCAGCCAGGTCATTCACGTCACCGGCGCCCTGGATGAAGCCTGGGTGTTGGCCCGCCGGGCCGAGTTGTCGCCAGAGCTGCAGACGCGCTATCGTGTCTCGGCCTACCTGCACGATGAAATGGTCACCGCGCTGCTGGCCGCCGATCTGGTTATTTCGCGGGCCGGGGCCAGTGTGTTGGGCGAATTTCCGGCGGCCGGTTTGCCGGCCATTTTGGTACCCTATCCCTACGCCGGAGCGCATCAAAGCCTGAATGCCGATTATCTGGTTCGGCATCAGGCCGCAGTGGTTATTAATGATGCCGAGCTAAACCAAAAGCTCAAAGGAACGGTGGTCGAATTGATAACCAATAAAGCAAAGTTACAAGCAATGAGTCAGGCTAGCGCCAGTCTGGCCCGGCCCGAGGCTGCTACTCGTTTAGCTGAAGTCATTGCGGAGGTGAGAGACCGTGGAAATTAATTGGACCTTGATGACTTACCTGGTGGTTGGTCTTTTTGCGCTTTCTGGGTTTCTTAAAGGATGGTGGAAAGAGGCTATTGTCACCTTATTTCTAGCCCTTTTTGTTTTCTTTTTGAGAGTGCCGGGAGTGGCTCAGGCATTGATTGATCTCATAAATCGTATCCTGGCCATCATTTGGGGAATTTTGCCCAGTTCCGTTCAGGTGTTTTTGACCGATTTCTTTCAAAATGCACTGGGGATTAGCACAACAGGCGGTACAATTCAGGCCGATGCGACCAGTGGACAAACCTGGTTAATCCTGCTCATCATATTGGTCGGGGTGGCCACCTTGATTGGCTGGGCAACCTTGCCCAATCGGATTTCAGCCAAGCCATTGAGTTATGCCTATTTGACAACACCGGTAGGCAGTGTGCTGGGAGGATTAATTGGCGGTTTGAACGGTCTGATCGTTATTAATCTGGTCAAAGAGTACCTGGATGGGCGTAACTTACCCGGTGGTGGCTCCTCGCTGCCATCGGAGCTTACTATGGCAGGGAATGCCTCTGTTGGGGTGGCTTCGTCGGGCGTTTCTCTACAAGCAACTCAATTACCCAGCTTTACAATTTTGGATAGTTTTCTGCCCTGGATTGTCATTTTCTTGGGAATCCTTGTCTTTATGTCGGCTATGAAAAATAGGGTCTTGATTCAGAAAGACAAAGACGGTTACAGAAAAGTAATTTATAAGGCCCCCTTTGGTTATAAAAAATATGAAATCACCTCAAAAGAAGGCAAGTAGAGGAGCGACATGGGCTGGGGGCGGTACGACTGGTTGAGGGACAACAGGTAGTAAAGGTAAGAAGCTATGCAAATTAATTGGGCGCTGGTCACATTTCTGGTAATCGGTTTTTTTGCCTGGTCTGGACTCGCGCGGGGCTGGTGGAAAGAAGCAATTACCACGGCGTTTCTGGCTGTGCTTGTCTTTTTATTACAACAACCAGATTATGCCCAGACCTTAATTACCCAACTTAACAACTTGATTAGTACCATCTGGGGGCTAATGCCCACTTCGATTCAGACTTTTATCAGTGATATACTCGAAACCTTTTTAGGTATCAGTACCAGCAGCAGCACTCCTCAACTCAGTGCCGGTGACTCGGGTACCTGGATTATCATTTTGATTGTGATGGCGACGATTTCGACCCTGATTGGTCGTTACAGCTTTAATCATAAACCTACGGCTCTGGGCGCTTTCTTTGGGCTGCTGATTGGCGGGTTGAACGGCTTTCTCGTCCTCAATCTGGTTAGAGAATATCTAGATGGGCGCGCCCTACCGGGCCAGGCTACTTACCCGACCGAAATAACTATGGCTGGCGCCAGTTCATTTGGCCCGGCCAGTCCAACCATAGCAATCCAGGCCACCAATCTACCAAGTCTAACTATTTTGGATAGCGCCATCCCCTGGATGGTTATAGGTGGGGGTATGCTCCTGGCAATTATGGCCCTAAATACCAGAATAGCTCTTGAAAAGAATAAGGAAGGCGGAACCAGGATCAACACCAAAAGAATACCCCCTTTTTACAGCCCACCTCCGCCCGCCAAGAAACCAACGAATGTGGAAGAAGTTCTTGATAAGCTTTTTAAGTAAATTTGATTTTTACGAACTGTTTTTGCCGTAAAATATTATGCCGCACATTCATCTCATTGGTATTGGCGGCGCAGGCTTATCCGCCATTGCCACCGTACTTTTACAACAGGGCTATCGCGTCTCCGGCTCAGACCGGCAGGCTTCCCCGGCCACGGAGCGATTAACCCAATTAGGTGCGACTGTTTTCATCGGCCACCGGGTTAAAAATCTCGATGTGGGCCCGATTGACACGGTGGTCATTTCCTCGGCCATTCCCGCCGACAACCCGGAATGGGTCGAAGCGCAGCGGCGCGGTCTGCCGGTGGTCAAACGGGCCGAGTGGTTAGGGCAGATGATGCGGGCTAAGGTTGGGGTGGCCGTGGCCGGAACGCACGGCAAAACGACTACCACGGCCATGATCGCCTTTATCTTGCAGCAAGCCGGCCAAGACCCGACCTTTATTGTCGGCGGCTTTATCCCGCAGCTCGAGACCAACGCCGCCGCCGGTCGAGGCGACACTTTTGTGATCGAAGCCGATGAATACGATTACATGTTTCTGGGCTTGCGCCCGGAGGTAGCCATCGTAACGATTGTGGAGTGGGATCATCCCGATATGTTTGCTTCACCCCAAGTTTTGACCCGCGCCTTTGAGGATTTTGTGCGACTCGTGCCGCCCGGCGGCCTGGTCATCGGCTGCGGCGACGATCCCGGTGCGCGGCGCGTCATCGAACAGGCCACGGCCAAAACGAGCACTTATGGCCTGCGCCCAGAAAACGAGTGGCAAGCGGTGGACATTCAACCCAACCAGCGCGGTGGGCACGATTTCAAGATAAAGCGAGGCGGCGAGCTGACGAAAGTTGCCGTTTCACTGGCTATTCCCGGTTTGCACAACGTGGGCAATGCGTTAGCCGCACTGATTGCAGCGAATCGCTGCGGGGTTGAGTTGACCCAGGCGGCTGAGCTGGTCGGCCAATTCACCGGGGTGGGGCGTCGCTTTGAACTCAAAGGTGAAATCAACGGAGTGACCATCATCGACGATTATGCTCACCACCCGACGGAAATCAAAGCAACCCTGGCCGCAGCCCGGACGCGCTTTGCCGGTCGGCCTATCTGGGCCGCATTTCAACCGCATACCTACAGCCGCACCCTGGCCCTCCTTGACGATTTTGCCGGGGCCTTCGCCGACGCCGACCATGTCATCATTGTCGATATCTTTGCCTCCCGCGAAACCGACCAGGGCCTGGTCAAAAGCACTGATATTCTGGCCCGCATGAGTCACCCTGATGCCCGTTACATTGGCTCACTCGCCCAGGCCGCCGACTACCTGGCCGCGCACCTCACCTCCCCTGCCGTACTCGTTACCATGGGCGCAGGTGACAGCTACCTGATTGGGGAACGGTTGATAAAAAATTGGAGCAGTAAGCTGGTGATGAGTCAAGCGTAATTTTTACGCCTCACGCCTCACGTTAGTTAGGAGTAATCATGACTGAAACAAAACTAAAATTGGTTAAAAGTCGAAAAAAACAGACACTCATCAGCAAAGTTGCTGAACCAAAAACTCGTCCCAGCCGGTCCGCCGGTCAAATCACCGCTCTGCCGGCCCTGACTCCGGCGGAGCGAGCTGAAGCGGCCCGGTTCAGAGCCTTGACCGCCGCCAAAGCGGCCCGGCAGGCCATGATCCACCAGATCATGAGCGAGTTGCAAGAGCTGGATGAAACCCAGTCCGCCGCCTGAAAATAGTGTTGAAGGTCCAACGTTTGACGTTAAACTTTCAACCTTTTCTGAGGAGTTGTCGGCTGTTTTCGGGGCTAGACCGCGCCGAAATGAATTATTGGCCGGACACACCACCCTGCGGCTCGGCGGGCCCGCCGAGGTGTGGCTGGCCGTAGAAAATACGAGTGAACTGGTCAGCGCCGTCACCCTGGCTCGACAGCACCACATCCCGGTCTTCATGCTCGGCAGCGGCGCGAATCTGCTGATTAGTGATAGCGGCATCCGGGGCCTGGTCATCGAGAACCGGGCCGGCCGGGTAGATTTCCCCGCCCCGTCAGAGGTGGAGGGACAAAGCCAAGTAAATATCATGGCCGCGAGTGGGGCCGTGCTGCCCAACCTGGCCCGCCGCTGTGCCAGGCGCGGTTTGAGCGGGCTGGAGTGGGCGGTCGGCGTGCCCGGTACCATCGGCGGAGCCGTGGTCAACAATGCCGGCGCTTATGGCAGCGACATAGCCCACAATCTGGCCCGGGCCGAACTGCTCTCCCCTACCGGCGAGCGCTTGTGGCAGCCGGTCGAGTGGTTCGAGTATGGCTACCGGACTTCGAGATTAAAGAAGAAATCAGTAGCCAGCAGTCAGATGACAGCAGTTGGTGGTCAGGGCGAAGGTTGGATCGTATTGCAGGCGGAATTACACCTGACTCCCACCCCCGTGACCGAAATCAAGGCGCGGCTGGATGAGTTCAATCGGCGGCGCAAGGCCAGCCAGCCGCCCGGGGCGACGATTGGCAGTATGTTCAAAAACCCGCCGGGAGATTATGCGGGCCGCTTGATCGAAGCGGCCGGCTTGAAAGGCTACCGCATCGGCCAGGCCCAGATTTCGACCATTCACGCCAACTTTTTTCAAAACTTGGGCGGGGCCACGGCTACAGAGGTGATGGGCTTGATCCAGATGGCGCAGACAGCCGTCGCAACCAAATTTGGAATTGAGTTGGAATTAGAGATCGAGGTTATTGGTGAGTTCACACCCTAAAAAACTGCGCGTCGGCGTACTCTTTGGCGGGCGGAGCGGCGAGCACGAAGTCAGCTTGACTTCCGCCAAAGGCATTATGGACGCGATGGATAAAAACAAATACGAAGTGGTCCCCATCGGCATCACCAAAAGCGGCCAATGGTTGACCGGGGACGACATTCACCTGCAATTACTCAACGCAGCGGCCGGGCATCCGGTTATTGAGGCGGCGATCAAAGCTGCTCCGACCGAAGCGCCAGCGCTGGAAAACGCTCTGGCTTTGCCGATTTCGGCCACCGGCCCGCTGGATGTGGTCTTTCCGGTGCTGCACGGCCCCTTTGGCGAGGATGGCACGGTCCAGGGGTTTCTGGAATTGGTCGGCCTGCCTTACGTCGGTGCAGGGGTCATGGCCAGCGCCGCCGGGATGGACAAAGCGGTCTGCAAAGATATTTTCCGGGCGCACGGGCTGCCGATTGTAATCCACCGGGTTTTTCTGCGGAAACAGTGGCAGAGCGACCCGCAGGCGGTGATTGCCGAGTGTGAAGCGGCCATACCTTACCCGATGTTTGTCAAACCGGCCAACTTGGGCAGCAGTGTGGGCATTCACAAAGCTAGAAATCAGGCTGAACTATGGGCTGGCCTGGATGACGCGGCCCGTTACGACCGCAAGCTAATTGTGGAGCAGGGGTTGGAGGCGCGGGAGATCGAGGTCAGTGTGCTGGGCAATGACGAGCCTGTGGCCTCGCTGCCGGGTGAGATCATCCCTTCGCGGGAATTTTACAGTTACGCCGCCAAATATATTGACGGGGCGTCGAAGCTGCTCATTCCGGCCCCACTCAGCCCGGAACATATCGAGTTAATCCAGCAACTGGCGGTAATGGCTTTCAGGGCATTGGATTGCGCCGGCCTGGCCCGCTGCGATTTGCTGCTCGAAAAGGCCACCGGCGAGGTTTTTATCAACGAAGTCAACACCATGCCCGGCTTCACCCCCATCAGCATGTATCCCAAATTGTGGGAAGCCAGCGGCCTCTCTTACAGCGAGTTGATCGACCGCCTGATTGAATTAGCCTTGGAACGCCACGCCGACAAGCAGCAGTCTGAAACAACGTTTGATGTAGGTAAGGCCGAATGAAGATTGGGTAGTAGTCAGTAGTCGGTAGTCAGTAGTCAGAAGGATTTTTTAATTCTGACTACTGACATCTGACTACTGACATCTAAAGGAACTATGTTCAAGGTCAAGAAACAGCGCCGACGCCGTTCTGAGTTGCGGTTGGGGACGCCGGCGATCAATTATGAAGCGACGGCTTTCCAGCCACGCTTTACGGTCACCCCGATCCTGGATTTCTGGCAGACGCGTGGCGTCAAGTTGAGCAGCCTGTTATTACTGGCTCTGCTGGGTTGGCTGTTGTATTTGTTCTTTACCAGACCGGCGTTTTTTGTCCGCACCGCCGAGATACGGGGCAATGAGGCCGTATCGGCCCGCGAGATTTATGGGGTGAGCGGAGTTGATCGCCAGAGTATCTTTTGGATCAACCCGGCCGAAGTTGTCAAAAGAATTACGACCCTGCCCAATATCAAATCGGCCACAGTCTCGCTGGCGCTGCCGGCCCAGGTGGTGATTGAAGTGACGGAACGGCGGCCGGAACTGTTGTGGCAAACCGGCCAAATCTTGTGGTGGGTTGACCAGGAAGGCACCGTAGTACCGCCCAAAGAAGACCTGACCGGCATGCTGCGCATCATTGACGACGACCGCCAGCCGCTTCAGCCCGGTTATCAAATTGACTTCAATATCGTCCAGGGGGCGCAAACGCTGCGGGTGTTGGCCCCGGATGTGTCGGTGATCCGCTACTCGCGCTTGCGTGGCCTCACCGTTGCTACACCCGAAGGCTGGCCGGTGTACCTGGGCGGCGGCAGCGAAATTAAAGCCAAATTGGTGGTGCTGACGGCGGTGCTGGCCGACTTGAAGGAGCGCAATATCACGCCCGCCTACGTGGATATGCGTGACCCACTCCGGCCGGTCTACAAACCGGCTTCGCTTATTCAAATTGGACAGCCCGGCGCCAACAAGTCGGCCACGCCTGCGCCGCCCCGGCCAACGCCGCGACCGCAGTAAGAATTTTAAGGGAAAAACACAAGATGTTGTGGTCAAACCTCTTGCAAAATACTAGATATTGTGGTACACTAAAATTTGTATCTTACCGGCTTTATTGGCCGATAACGTGGCATACTCTCAAAAATGAAAGGTGGCACGGGGTAGAGCGAAGGCGAAAAACGAAAAAGATTTTTCACCCTTCATTTCTTCCGCTTCATCCTTTGAGTGTGAGTAGCCCGGTGCGGATGACGATAAACGGCGAGGAGGCCTAGGGTGGATCGGACGATTGTCGCCTTGGATATAGGCACTACCAAAATCTGCACCCTGGTGGCCGAAGTTGGCCCTCCTCCTGAAAATGCCATGCGTATTGTCGGGGTGGGGGTGGTGCCGTCAAAGGGCATCCGCAAAGGCGTGGTGGTGAACGTGGGCGAAGTGACCGCCGCCATCACCGAGTCGCTCCACCGGGCGGAGCGCACTTCAGGCTACGCTATCGCCAGCGCCTACGTAGGCTTGGCCGGCTCGCACATTAGCTCGATTAATAGCCGGGGCGTGGTAGCCATCAGCCGGGGAGAGCGCGGTATCCGGCCGGTGGATGTCGAGCGCGCTTTGGAGCAGGCTCGGGCCATCGACATTCCGCACAACCGGGAAATTCTGCACATCATCCCGCGCGGCTTTACCGTAGATGGCGACGACGGTGTGCGCGACCCGATTGGCATGCAGGCTTACCGGCTGGAAGTCGAAGCCCATATTGTGACCGGCTCCACCTCGTCCATTCGCAACCTGGTCAAATGCGTCCAAAATGCCGGGATTCAAATTGACGCGCTGGTGCTGGAACCGCTGGCCTCCGGTGAGGCCGCGCTGACCGACATCGAAAAAGAGATGGGCGTGGTCCTGGTCGATATCGGCGGCGGCACCACCGATATTGCCATCTTCATCGAAGGCAGTATCTGGCACACCGTAGTCTTGCCCACCGGCGGCGAGCAATTGACCAATGACATCGCCGTGGGCTTGCGCACGCCCTTCAGCACGGCGGAGGAGCTTAAAATCAAGTATGGCCACGCTTTGCCGCACACCATCATGCCCGAAGAGACGGTCAGGGTGAATATGTTTGGCGAAGATGGTCAGCAGAGTATTTCCCGCCAATTTCTGTCAGAAATTATCGAAGCCCGCACCGAAGAGATTTTGGAAATGGTGCTGAAAGAAATCAAACGAAGCGGCTACGACGGCTTACTTCCGGCGGGTTTGGTTTTGTGCGGCGGGGCCGCCGATCTGGCCGGACTGCGCGATTTAGCGCGTGACATCTTGGGCTTACCGGCCCGCATCGGCGAGCCGCAGAATTTGCGCGGTTTGGTAGACACCTTACAAAACCCGGCTTTTACCACCAGTGTAGGCTTATTAGAATGGGGCATCAAGCACGACCTGCCCCAACAAGCCAATCACCAGCCCAGCGCCGGCGCGCTGAAAATGCCAGGGTGGTTGAAGGTATTTTTACCGGGATGACGAGTAGGCCACGCTCAAAGCGTGGCGGCAACTGTATTTTATTGAAGCAAGCAGCCATCTTTCCGAGGAGGAAACACCATGAATAAAAATGGAAATTATGCGATCCAACCCGAAAACTTTGCTCAGATCAAAGTCATTGGCGTGGGCGGTGGCGGCAGCAATGCCGTCAATCGCATGATCGCCGAGGGCTTGCGCGGGGTTGATTTTATCTGCGTTAACACCGACGCCCAGGCCTTGCTGATGAGCGATGCCTCGCAGCGTATTCGCATCGGTGATAAGCTGACCCGTGGCCTGGGCGCTGGCGGCAACCCCGAAGTAGGCGCCAAAGCAGCCGAGGAGTCCTCCCAGGATTTGGAAGAAGTGCTGCGCGGGGCTGACATGGTGTTTGTCACCTGTGGTATGGGCGGCGGCACCGGCACCGGGGCAGCCCCGGTGATTGCCGAACTGGCCCGCAAGAGTGGCGCTTTGACCATCGGCGTGGTGACCCGGCCCTTCAGCTTTGAGGGCAGCCGCCGCCAGAATTTGGCCATGGAAGGTATCGAGGCGCTCAAAGAACGGGTGGACACGCTTATTGTCATCCCTAATGACCGGCTCCTGGAAATTGTAGACAAAAAAGCCAGCATGACCCAGGCTTTCCGCACCGCCGACGATGTGCTGCGCCAGGGTATCCAGGGTATCTCCGAATTGATTACCGTACCCGGCTTAATCAATCTGGACTTTGCCGACGTGCGGGCCATTATGACCAGCGGCGGCACCTCGCTCATGGCCGTGGGCAGCGCTTCCGGTGAAAATCGGGCGGTTCAGGCCGCCGAAAGTGCGGTTTCCTCCTCGCTGTTGGATGTGACCATTGATGGCGCTCAGGGCATTCTCTTCAACATCACCAGCGGCCCCAACCTGAGCCTGTTTGAAGTCAATGAGGCCGCTGAGATCATCAAGCGCAAGGCTCATCCCGATGCCAACATCATCTTTGGCGCGGTGATTGACGAGAGTTTGTCCGACGAACTGCGCATCACCCTGATTGCCACCGGCTTCGATGCCGTGGCCCAGCGCAAACCCTACGTGGCCGGCAAACGCAAAGAAGAACCCAGCCCTACCAAAACTATTGCCTTCCCCCAACTACCTAAAGCCAGAGAAACTTTCGCTCGGGAAGAGTCGCCCCGCCGGGAGACTAACTATGATCCCGAAGATTTAGAAGTGCCGACGTTCCTGCGCAAACGCATGCAGAACCGGCGGGTTTCATAAAGCGTAAAGCGTGAAGTGTGAACAGTTTTACCCCTCACGCTTCAGGCATCACGTATCATTTTGACATCCTGTACCCTCCTATGGCCTGAGTGTGGCAGGCAAAAACCACACACCGCATCCCCACTGCGCCCCTGGTCTCTCTCAACCAGGGGCGCTCTTTTTTTGAGCGCGGACGGCCGACCGCCGGAAAAATCAAAAAAAGGTTGACGTTGTATGTTGATAGTTGTACAATAGAAGAAAAGTAAGACATTTAGGAAAGTGTAGGAGAAATGGCGATGGTATGGACGACAACTATTTCGTCGAAAGGGCAGCTAGTTTTGCCCAAGGCGATTAGAGAAGAGCTGGGCGTAAAACCTGGCGACAAAGTGGTCTTTGTGCTGCGGCAGGGGCGCATCGAGTTGCAGACTTATGGCGGTGATATTCTTAGTTGGTATGGCGCTGTAGCGGTGGATACGGCTCAAGATTGGGAGGCAGTGCAGGCGGAGACGGATCGTCGCCGGGCCGAGGAGGTTGTTCGTGAGTCTGAAGGCGATTGACGCCAATATCATTTTGCGTTTTGTCACCGCCGACCATCCGCAGATGTCGCCGCGCTGCCGCGATTTGTTTGAGCGGGTTCAACGGGGTGAGGAAACAGTTTTTTTGCCCGAAGCCGCCTTGAGTGACATGGTCTGGACCCTGTGCAGTTTTTACAAATGGCCGCTTGAACGCACCTCCGCTTTTGTCGGTGATCTGTTGGCCCTGGATGGGGTGCAGATGGCCCGCAAGACGTTGGTCTGGGAAGCCTTAAGCCTGTTTGCCGAAGGCCATCTCGACTTCTCCGACGCCCTGATTGTAGCCGAAATGCGCGATACGACTCTGGCTGAAATCTATTCCTATGATCGTGATTTTGATTCGATAGAGGGGATCAGCCGGATCGAGCCTTAAAGGATTGACGGCACATTTTGAAGATTGTACAATAGTTGTATCCTCACTTTTATGGGCGTGTTCTGGCTCAACCCTTTATGAAGCGTGTGACCTCGGCTGAGTGAAAGTTTTGTGGAGGAAACGATGGAATTAGAAAGTTACTTTGAATTTTTGAGTGAAGACAATATTCGCCTCAAGGGAACGCGGGTCGGGATTGAAACGGTACTGGATGATTACTTAGCCGGCTCCAGCCCAGAGGAAATTGCCGCTCGGTATCATAGTCTTTCGCTTGAGCAAGTTTATGCCACCATCACCTACTACCTGCACAATCGCGCCAGAATAGATGCCTATCTTGAGGCTTGGCGGCAATATAACAAGCAGAGGGAGCAAGAATATGATCGGAATCCGCCAGAGTTTGCCCTACGTTTGAAAGAGCGAGTTAAAAATTACCAACAAACCGTATTGATGGCTGAAAGACGGGCAGATTATCATTCCGAGACGCCTGAATGAAGCGGCTGCGTTTTTTACTGGATGAACACGTGCCTCATGCGATTCAGGACCAATTACTGCGTTTGTCCCCTAACATTGACATCCTTATTGTCGGCCAACCAAGCGCCCCGGCCAAAGGTACATCTGACCCGGACTTGTTGCAGTGGATTGAGCAAGCAGGTTATATCCTGGTAACAAATAATCGGCGCACAATGCCTAACCATTTACAGGCTCACTTTGAGGCTGGACGCCATATAGCAGGGATTTTGCTACTGCGACGAGGCGCACCTCTGGGCCAAGTGATTGAAAACCTGCTTCTGCTGTGGGAAATTACTGAAGCAGACGAGTTTCAGGACCGGGTTCTTTTCATTCCTCTGTGATGGGGGAAGATTGATTACCTACCCTTACCGATTACGGACAGACACATGATGAAACTCAACCCCTACATTGCCGGTAACCCCGTTGGCGGCAGCGAAGCCTTCATTGGGCGGACCGACGTGCTGCGAGAGGTGATGCGCGTGTTGCGTAATCCGCACCAAAATGCCTTGGTGCTGTATGGTCAGCGGCGGATTGGCAAAACCTCCATATTGCAACACCTGACCGTTTGGCTACCCCAATCAGGGCCATACCATCCGGTCTACTTCAATCTGGAAGATAAGGCTACCTGGCCATTGGGTCGAGTGCTGCAAGAACTGGCTCAGAGGATTGCCTATGATTTAGGCCAACCCATACCTGATTTGGGATCTGACCCTGAAAGAACCTTTCGTGAAGCGTGGTTGCCAACCATTTTGAATAGTCTACGGGCTGACTCCTCGCTCGCGCTCTTGTTCGACGAGTTTGATGTGCTGGCTGATCCGAGGTCGGAACAAGCGGCGGCGGCCTTTTTTCCCTACCTACGTGAGCTAATAAAAAGCGACCCACAGCGGCTTGATTTTGTCTTTGTCATTGGCCGTAACGTGGATGACTTGGCGACTATTGCCCTCTCCCTCTTCAAGGGTATTCGGCCTGTACCGGTCTCGATGTTGAATCAGGCGGATACCAGCAGACTTGTGCGCTTGGCCGAGGCCAACCAGACGCTGCTCTGGCCCGACGAGGCCATCGAGCGGGTTTGGCAGTTGACTAATGGCCACCCCTTTCTGACGCAGCAATTATGTTACCTGGTCTGGGAACAGGCTTATGAGGATAACCCGGAAGAGCCACCGACCGTGATGATAGCCGACGTGGATGCCGCCATTCCTGGCACGCTAGACGCCAGTCGTCACGCTTTGGAGTGGCTGTGGGGTGGTTTGAAACCAGCACAGCGAGTCGTGGGGGGGGGGGGGGGGGGGGGGGGGGGGGGCGCCCGCCCGGGCGACGCAGGGGGACGCCC
>CAZRYD010000162.1:6554-14322 GCA_964604225.1 uncultured Caldilineaceae bacterium | reverse complement strand
CGTCTGGAAGCCAACTTTCGCAAGGAAGCCAAGACCGACCCGACTGCCTGGCAGATCTTTACGGCCCGCCTGCGGACCAATTTTGAGCCTCTATTCGAGCTACTCTTCCACCTTTACGGCGATCAATACGACTTTTTCTATCACCTGGAGCAAATTTTAACCACGGCTGCACGCATGTGGCTGGCTCGCCCGGCAGAACTCAAAACCCTGGATGCGGCCCGCGAAAGCGACCCCCTCTGGTTTCAGTCGCAGCAAATGGTGGGCGGCGTCTGCTACGTGGATCTTTTTGCGGGTGATTTGAACGGCATTCGCCAGAAGATTCCCTACTTCAAAGAGTTGGGCTTAACCTATCTGCACTTGATGCCGCTCTTCCTCTGCCCGGAGAAGGAGAACGACGGCGGCTATGCCGTCAGCAGTTATCGCGAAGTCAACCCGGTTTTGGGCACGATGGCGCAATTGAGCCAATTGGCCACTGAACTTCGACACGAGGGCATCAGTCTAGTGGTGGACTTTATCTTTAATCACACCTCCAACGAGCACGAGTGGGCGCGCCGCGCCCAGGCCGGTGAGCCTGAATACCAGACCTATTATTACATGTTCGATGATCGCACTGTACCCGACCAGTACCAGCAGCATCTGCGCGATATCTTCCCTGACCGGGGTGGCGGCAGTTTTACCTACTGGCCCGATATTCACAAATGGGTCTGGACCACTTTTTATACCTTCCAATGGGATTTGAACTATGCCAATCCGGTGGTTTTTACCCGCATGATGGAGGAAATGCTCTTTTTGGCCAATGCTGGGGTAGAGGTGCTGCGGCTAGATGCCGTCGCTTTTATCTGGAAGCAGATAGGTACCAATTGCGAAAACTTGCCCGAAGCCCACATGCTTATCCAGGCTTTCAACACCCTGGCCCGCATTGCCGCGCCGAGCCTGCTCTTCAAATCCGAAGCGATTGTTCACCCGGATGAGGTGATTAAATATATCAGCCCAAGCGAGTGCCAGCTTTCGTACAACCCGCTGCTGATGGCCCTGTTGTGGAATTCGTTGGCCACGCGAGAGGTGCGCATGCTGGCTTATTCGATGCGCGAGCGTTTCCGCATTGACCCCCACTGCGCCTGGGTCAATTATGTCCGCGTCCACGACGACATCGGCTGGACCTTTTCGGACGAGGACGCGGCCAGCCTGGGCATCAACGGCTTTGACCACCGCCGCTTCCTCAACGCCTTTTACAGTGGGCGCTTCCCCGGCAGCTTTGCCCGCGGCTTGCCCTTCCAGGAGAATCCCCGCACCGGCGACGCCCGCATTTCGGGTACGTTGGCCTCGCTGGCCGGGCTGGAAAAGGCCCTGCAAGAGGACAATCCGGCCGAAATCGAACTGGCCGTGCGTCGCATTTTATTGTTGCACAGCGTCATTCTGAGCATTGGCGGTATCCCCTTGATTTACCTGGGTGATGAGGTGGGTACACCCAACGATTACAGCTACCGCAGCGACCCGGCCAAAGCCAAAGACAGCCGCTGGGTGCATCGCCCCTTCGCCGATTGGACGGGGCGCATGACCCGACGTAATGACGCCGCCACCATCGAGGACCGCATCAACGGTGAATTGCGCCGCCTGATTGAATTGCGCCAGCAGCACATGGCTCTGGCCAACGGCGAGATGGAAGTCATTCCAACCAACAACGATCATGTTTTTGGCTACGTCCGCCGCTACAACGGCGAGCGCCTGCTGGTGCTGGCCAACTTCACCGAGCACGAGCAGACCATCGCCGCCAACGAAATCCGCCTGCACGGCCTGAGCTACGCCTTCACCGATTTGGTCAGCGGACAAACGATCACTCTGGCCGAAGACCTGCGACTGGAGCCGTATCAGTTTGTGTGGTTGGTGGGAGCTTATTAAGGTTAGCACTGGCAGATTCAACAAAAAACGATTCGATTTTTGTCAGATACACGATTTAGTGTTATTATGTTTGTTATATAAGCGAGAAGATACTCGCTTATATTTTTGTAATAGTATACACGAATTAGTGTTGCTTTTAAGAGGTCAGTTTAGTCAATAAGAGTAAAGGTGATTGTTACTAAGTGAACAAGTGTGCTAAAATAGAAATATGTTGAGGAATTTACCAGGAGGAAATGTGCCTTATCCAGGTACTGTATATCAACAAATACTGTTTCCAACAAGACCTAAAGGGCAGTTATTGAAGTGGGTTGGAAACAAATATAGGTATGCTCACACTATTACCTCCTTCTTTCCAGATAGATACAACAAGTATGTAGAACCTTTTGTTGGAACTGGAGCCGTATTGGCCACATTAGCTCCAAGAAAGGGTATCGCCGGTGATGTTTTAGCGCCTTTGATCGAAATATTAAAGCTTTTACAGGATGAACCTCAAACTCTAATAGATTATTACACAACAGTTATTTCATTATTTAACCAAGATAGAGAAAAAACGTACTCAGAAATTCTTACAAGATACAATTCTTCTCCGAATGGGTTAGATTTGCTGATTCTTAGTCGAACCTGCTATGGTGGGGTTGTACGCTTTACCAGAGAGGGGACAATGAGCACTCCCATTGGGCCTCACAAACCTATGGGGATTGAAACCTTTGCCGCAATCGTTATGGAGTGGCGAGAGCGGATAAAAAATACAATTTTCTTGAATAAACCGTTTACTGAAATAATGCCTACGGCTTTAGAAGGGGATTTAGTGTATTGTGATCCTCCTTATCTTGATTCACAATCAATTTTGTATGGGGCGCAGAGCTTTGATTTTGCTGAACTCATAGAGCAAATTCAACGATGCAAAAGTAGGGGAGTAAAAATTGCTCTTTCGATTGATGGAAAGAAAAAATCCGGGACGAAAACTATTAAAATAGAAATACCACCGGGACTTTTTGAAAGAGAAGTATATTTGAGTGGTGGAAGTTCAATGTTAAAAAGATTCCAAAATGAGGGCAGAGAAATGGTCGGGGAGGATATTCACGAAAGATTATTATTAACTTGGTGAGCTATCACAGCCAGGCCCTCACAATTTCAGGCCATCGGGTAAGAACTTCTTCGCCAAAGATAACTTCATCTACAAAACCGGCATGAACCATATCGATGAGTCTGCAAAGATAAGATTTCCCTTTTACCCACCAGGTAAACCGGTCATCAACAAGCAGGTAGTGTTCAACTCTCCTGCCACTAAATTCTTCGGCCTCTAATATCTCATAACCGTCCAGCAAGGTTTCATAAACACCATCTGCAACCCGGCTGCCAAAAGTAGCTGTGCCATAATATTCTTTCACTTCCCAGATTGCTATTGGATTTAAGATGCTTGGGTAAGCCCCATCTATTCTGCGTGATAGAGTTTTAACCAATCTGTTTCCGGCATTAGTTATCAGGCTCAGATTTTTGGGGTTATCATTAAAACTTCTTCCCTCCAAATTCAGCTCTGTAAGCATGTTGATGATGCAGGTAAAATAACTGTAGTGCTGCTTTTCCCCTTTTTGCTTATTCATTGGTAAATGGCAGTTTGGGGTATAGCTGTTGCGGAGAGTGACAAATATTCCTTGAGCTTTTTCTCGATCCATTAACAATGGTTGCACATAAATTTCAATAAGTTCGGCCCGGTAGTTGAGATACTCTACCACTATCTCGACATCATCCGATATCGTAAATGGACGAGCCAGAGTTAGTATTTCTGATTGATTGTATCGCCTCAAACTATTGTCGGAAGTTTTGATTGATCGATTTGAATAACCAAGCGACTCAGAGGCATACTTGACCAAGGCCCAGAACTCGTTTGATTGATGTAGAAAAGATGGGTTAGGTTTCATCAGTATCCTTATCAATCACCCGGTTTGTTGCAATATTGCGCGTTAACAGTGGCGCTTCTAATCTAAGGTTGACTCCTCGCTACTTAATTTGACCGCCACCAAAGTTATATCGTCGTGCTGCTCGGCGGGGCCGACAAAGGCAGCCACGTCGGCCAGCACGGCCTCGATCAGGGCCTGGGGCGGCAAATTATCGGCTAAGGAACGGACTAATTTTTCCAGCCTTTCAAACCCGTAAAGTTCATGGGCCGGGTTCATGGCCTCGATTACTCCATCGGTGTAAAACAGCACCGTATCGCCCGGGATCAGCTTGAGCGGCTGGTCGTCATAGCGGATGGCGGCGCTCACCCCCAGGGGAAAGGCTGCGCCGGTGGCCTCCAGGTAACGGGGATAAGCTTGGGGATTGGCCGGGCGGACACGATGCAGCAAGACCGGATAAATTTGTCCGGCGTTAGCCCAAACCATTTCGCCTGACCAGGCATCGAGGCGGGCGTAACTGGCTGCCACAAACATCCCGCGCGGCATATTGCGTTGCAGCAAGACATTGGACTGATCCAACACCCGGGCCGGAGAAGTATGGGTCAAAGCCTCGGCCCGCAGGGTGCTCTGCGCGGCCACCATCACCATCGCTGCGGGGATGCTCTTACCCGACACGTCGCCAATCACCACGCCCAATTGGTCCCCCTCCAAAGCCAATAAATCATAAAAATCGCCCGACGTTTCGCGGTGCGGGCGACAAAAGGCTGCAATTTCCAGCCCGCGCACCACCGGTATCCGCGCCGGAAAAAGAGCCTGCTGCACGGTGCGGGCAATTTCGATCTCGCGCTGGATCCGCTCCCGTTCGGCCTGTTCCCGATACAAGCGCTCCAACTGGCTGGACATCAGGTTGAAGGTATCAGCCACATCGTGGAGTTCGTCTTTGACCCAGGCGCGCAATTGAATGTTGTGTCCAAACTGGCCGTTAGCCAGGGCCAGGGTGCCATGCTGTAATTGGCGCAAAGGCCGGTAGACAACCACAACGGTAATTAACAACGACAGGATGGCCGCAACAACGCCCCCGCCGATCAGCATGGGGATAACCCGATTGAGGGTGTCCCGCTGGAGCAGGTTGCGTGACTCCAGATCTACCAGCGCTTCGACCAGACCCACAGTCTGTGGCCCGTTTTCACCCGCAACCGTGATGGGGGCCACAAAGCCATAGTAGGAGCCAAACTCGTCGGTGTACTGAACTTGATGGGGCTGCTGGTCAGCATAAGCCGCAAAATGGGCCGGCGTGGCATAGAAAAAAGGATAACCCACGCCGGTATAATCCTGGTCAACCCAGTAGTAAAAATAATCGCCCTCGCGGTAATAAATACCCACCCAGGCCAAATTAGCTGCGGTGACGGCCTGCTCAAGCTGGGCGACAACCTCCCGATAAGCCGGGCTGTCAATGTCGGTCGGTTGGTGTACTGACTCTAAGGTTTTAACGTTAACCGTGCCGGCCAGGAGGGTTGCAACTCGTTCCAGGCGCGTATCCATTTCCGTTTGCCAGCGCATGGTACTGGCCTGATAAACCCGATAGCCGGTCAAGCTTACCGCCAGGATGATCAAGACGAGGATAGGCAGCATAATTTTAACAAAGAGGGGCACGTGAAGTTTCATGGTTGTACCTCGACCCGCTGGCGCACGCGGCCGTCCGGCTCAAAAATCCAGATAACGTTGTTAAAGGCATCGGCGGCGTAGACGGCCCCATCCGGCCCTATATCTAGCCCCATAACCTGCCAATTGCCGGGGGCGGCTAACCCGGTTAAATATTGCCCTGTGCTGTCAAAAACCTGGATACGGCGATTGGCCATGTCGCTGACATAAACCCGGCCACTGGGATCGTCTACGACCAGGTTTTGGAGGTAGGCAAATTGGCCGGGCTCGCGGCCATAAGCGCCAAAGCTCAACTGGTGAATAGCCGTGAGTTCGCCTGTCTCGGTCAGGCTGAGACTGAATCGGTGAACCTGGCTGCGATAAGGGTCGGCAATGTAAAGGAGCTGGCGTTGGTCATCTACGGCTACATCCGTTGGATCATCGAATTGGTTTGCTTCGCCGTCGAGACGGGCCAGCAACTCGCCTTGCGCCGAAAAGACCCGGACAGCGCCAGCGTCGAAATCGGCTATGTAAACCCGGCCCTGGTCGTCAATATCCAGGCCGTAGGGGGCATTGATTTTTTCGTCGTCGTAAGCGTAGGTTTGTTCACCCAGGGTGCGCCAAAATCGTCCGTTAGGGGAAAAAACTTCAAGACCATCACGAAAGTGAGACGCGCCTTCTTCGGCGCGAACCTGGTTGCAAATGTAGATGTTCCCGGCGGCATCAAGGTCAATATCCCAGCCGGAGTAAATATCGCCGGGTTCAGTGCCCAATTGGCCAAAAGCATTGAGCCGTTGGCCCGTGGCCGATAGATGGACGATGCGGTAGTTACCCCGGTCCATCACATACAGGCTGCCATCCGGCGCAACGGCGACGCCATTGGGACGCAGCAACCCGCTGGGGCTGGCGGCACAGGCGGCCAACAGCAGCGAGGCCAGGAAGATAGTGAGGGATTGAACCAATAGGAAGGTTCGGTTTGTGATAAACATTGGAATTTTCCAGAAACAGCATTGCAAGCCAGGCCGGTTTGGTTCAATTCTCGCACATAATGGAAATAATGTAAAGCGAGAAAATGGGGTTAACATAATGTGTGAAGTTCTTTAGCCCCGATGGAAGTTTGTTCCAGAATAATCTGGGGCGCTTGTTCGGCCTGCTCCAAGTTGGCAGCGACGATTTTGAAGATGGTCACTTTACACTTGGCTGATGGCTCAGATATTAGAGTCACTTGTTTCCACCAACGCCTGGATAATCCCCACCACCAAAAAGAAAGCAAAAGCCAAATCCACCAAGAAGTATGAATTGTCCACCAAACCATGAGCCAAGAAGATAACCATACTACCCATCAAACCCAAAGTTAGCGGCTCCGGTAACTTTTGATACAGCCGCCAGGCGTTGCGCCAAAAAGCGACCTGTAGCCACACCAGCAGGGCAATCCCGCCAAGCCCCAGACGCGTGCCAAAATCCAAAATCAAATTGTGGGGATGGCTCAAATTAGGTTCTTGCCAAGCCTCCGGCAAAATATAGTGGGTGCGGTACTGATATAGAAAATTGTCCAACCCGACGCCGAGCGGCCAGTGATCTCGCAGCATGGCCAGTGAAGCCTGCCACAGTTTCAGCCGGAAAAAGCCGGTACTGCCCTGGTTGAAATCGAAAGTGGTGCGGAAACGCTCCGTCTGGCTGAGAGGGATGAGCGCCAGAGCCAGCACCACCAGTCCGCCCAGAGTTGCCAGCAGCACAGGACGCCAGCGCTGTTGCCCGGCTTCACTGCGCCGCAGATAGAACAGGGCCATGACCACCACCCCTGCCGGCAGGCCCACCAACAAGGCCCCTTTGGAAAAGGTGAGATAAAGCGCCACACTGCTTACCAGTAGCCCGACGCCGTAGAGCCAGCGCCGGAGCGTCCACGCGCCCGGCCAGATGGTCACGGCCAGCAGGATCGGCCAGGCCCGGTCCAGGAAGAGGGAGAGGTTATTGGGCGAGCCGTAGGCCAGCCCCAACGCCCGGCGAACGCCTTCGGCGGTGATGGATTGATCGGTGAAAAAGTAGAGGTAAAGGGCAATCCCGGCTTGCAGGGTGGCCCCGGCTATAAAGGCATCAACCAGCCTCCAGACCCAGGTCGGGGGGTGGGGGTCGGGGGTTGAGGGTTGGTTAGACCCGGTCCCCGGTCTGCGGTCTGCGGTCGGGCTAAAATCCAGGCCGAGGCGCACCAGGAAATAAAAGATGACTGACTCGACCACGACCACCCGCCACTCGCGCATGCTGACGCCGAAGTTCTCGGCGGCCACGGTAGAGGCGAAAGCCAGGACGACGAGGGCGAGAGCAGCCCAATC
>CAZRYD010000162.1:0-6454 GCA_964604225.1 uncultured Caldilineaceae bacterium | reverse complement strand
TCGACGGGGGAAACGCTGCCGAGGGGCAGTTGTTTGTAAGCCTGAAAGAACGAGAGGCTAAAGGCAACCAGGACCAGGCCCAGGTCGGGGCGCAGCAAAATGGTCAGGGTCAGCAGGGCCAGCAGCACCACCGCGCCCCAGCCCGGGCTGAGATAAAAAGCAATCGCCAGACCAAAGGTAGCGATAATTTGGCCTCGCTCGCCCAGGATGGCGTACAAAGCCACCAGAATTTCACCCCAGGCCCAGACTAACCTGATAATTGCCAGCAGGGCACGAACCAGCCAACTCAGACAGGCCAGACCGCTGAGCACGGCTAAGAGACTCGCGATAGCTAAGCCAGTCTGGGCCAGGCGGGTATCTTTTTCGTTGTAAACCGTCCAGCCGCCGATGGCCCACTGCCCCCAACCCCCCTCAGCTTCAATGACTGCCTTGTGCGGGCCGGAGGGCAAATTTCGAGCCAGGCTCATGGTCTCGCTGGCCCGGAGCGGGTCGTACAGAACGACATAGCTGCGACCCTGCTCGTCTTGGGGCAGGGCGTTGGCCGCTTGGCCGTCTATCGTCACCCACAAATAGCCTCGAAATGGGCCACGATTGACCGTCAGGTCAAGGCGAGTTCCTTCAAAGGGAATGGTCAGAGTACGCGGCTCGTGGCGGGGAATGTCGGCTTGAGTCTGGGCGAAGCGCCAGCCGGGGCTGTAGTGACCGGTGGGATGGTCGGCGGGGTAATGCCCGGCGGTAGCCAGAGGCGGGTTGGTTGCGACCGTTTGGAGGGCGGCCAAGACGGGCGCGGTTTCCTGCAAGGCGAAGCCGCGGGCAGGGTCGTCGGCAGCTAGACCGGCGGTATCCCAGCGGATGGCCAGTATGGGGCCGAGCCAGGGCCAGTTGCGCCGGGCCTGAGCGATGGCGGTTTCGGTGCGTCGGGCTTGAACCTCCGGGGTATCGTTCTTCCAGGGAGAAGGCTGGCCGGCCCAAGCGACGGGCAGAGCATTCCAGCCGAAGGCGGTGGCCCAAATGGGCGTATTGGCATCCCCGTGAGCGAGCATTACCTGGCGTAACAATTCGAGGCGGCTGAAATTGAGCGTATCGGGTCGGGTCGGGTCGGTTGGTTCGGCGTCGAAACCATAGGCTTGCCCGGCGACAATATCGAACCAGCGGTCGGCTTTGGCCTGATAGAGTTGATCGAGGTAGGCCAGCTCGTTGAGGTTGAGCGGGCCATTTTCCAGAGTGGGGGCCAGGGCGGCGGTGAGAATGATTGCTTGGGGATCGGCGGCGCGGATGTTGAGGGCGGCCTCGCGTAATAAGTCGGCGTAGGCGTTAGGATCAACAAAGGTATTGCCCCAATTGGCGCTCAGATTCGGTTCGTGCCAGATTTGGTAAGTGTCAATGTGGTCGCCGTAGCGCTTGGCCAGGGCGCGGGCAAAATTGCCGAAGTCGCTGACCTCGGTGGGGGGAGTGGTGGATGGTGTGTCGGCGGGCCTGGTCCAGGCAGGAGTGGTCTGGAGGACAAGAATGAGTTTTACCTTGTAAGGCAAATTGGCAATTTGCCCTACAACTCGATCCAGTTTTGACCAGTCGAACTGACCCGGAGTTGGTTCAATCTCAGCCCAGGCGACGGGCTGGCGCAGCCAGGTAAGGCCGTTATCGTGCAGCGTGTCCAGCGTTCGGGTCAGATCATTCTCATCATACAGGGTCAAGTCAAGGGTAACTCCGTAACCCTTGTCGGCGGCAAGGAAATTGGCGGGTGGGAGCATGTCGCTACGGCGAAGTTGCATGGTAAAATAACCCGCAGTGAGTAAGGCCACGATGAAGGCGGTCAGAAAAATAAAACCCCAGCGGGGAACACGTTGAGCCACGGCTGATAGGCTACCTCGTCGAGAATATGCTCAGTATAGCAATTGTTGGCAGATTGACAAAAGCCTCAGCTTTCGATGGAAATTCGCCTGTTAGTAATGGTTGAAGGTATAATTATTAAGCTACGAGAGTCATCTAAAATAAGGTGAGGTGTCTAAAATGGTAAAAACTATAACATTGCAAGTAAATATTCCGACGGATCGTATGCTGCAAATTACTTTACCGCCTGATGTTCCAGATGGTCTGGTCGAAATGGTATTGGTCATTGCTCCCATTTCTTTACCTGAGCAAAAGACGTTAACTGACCAGGATCGTTATACTGCCCGCAATATCTTAATGACCATGCACGAGAGAGCGACTCCCTCCTACCCAAGCGAACCAACAGATTTGGCTGCCAATCACGATCACTATTTATATGGAGACTAACCCATGCCAACTATTTTAGTTGATACTTGGGCCTGGTTAGCTCTTAACTACCGGGGTGATCAGGATTACGACCGGGCTCAAGTTGCTAATCACGAATTGCTTGAACTGGGTTACAATTATCTAACCACAAACTTTATCCTTGATGAGACTTACACCCTACTTCGGCGTCGTGCCTATGCCCAACGTGCGATTGATTTTGGCCGCGAAATTCATCAGGTCGTTGCTTTAGGTGGATTGGAATTGGTCACTATTACCTCAGACATCGAATTGGATGCATGGACAATCTTTGAAAAATATGCCGATTTGAAAGGTTTATCGTATACAGACTGTACCTCTGTGGCAGTTATGCATCGTTTAGGGGTGCAAGAAGTTTTTAGCGCCGATAACCATTTTAGAATGATGGGTATCTTGCCGTATCCTCGTTAACTTGAATTTAGCCAGGTATAGAAAATCTATGAAAACCATTCCCTTCTGGACCGACGATTTTCCCCGCCCAGTGGATTTGCCGGTTGCGCCGCTGCCGGAGCGGGTGAATGTAGCCATTGTCGGCGGCGGCTACACCGGCCTGTCGGCGGCGCGGACGCTGGCCAAGAGCGGGGTCAGTGTAGCCGTTTTGGAGCAGCGAGAAATCGGCGGTGGAGCCAGCTCGGTCAACGGGGGGCAGGTGGCGCCGGGCTTAAAGTTACACGCCCCCAATGTTATCAAAAAGTACGGGCCGGAATTGGGCCGGGAATTGTGGGACGCCTCTCTGGCAGCGGTGCGATACCTGGAGCAAACCTTGCAGGAGGAGGCCATTGCCTGCGATTACACCGGGCAGGGGGGTATTGCCCTGGCCTATCGACCCTCCCACTACCACCGTATGGTCGAGGAGATCGAGTGGATGGCCCGCGTCTTAGACTACCACGGGCTAGAGTTGGTCCCACCGGAGCGTATCCATGAGGAGATTGGCTCGGATGTTTTCCCCGGCGGTTTGGTTGAAAAAATGGGTGGGGGGTTGCACCCGGCCAAATATGTTTACGGTCTGGCCTGCGCTACGGCTCGCGCTGGGGCCAAATTGTGCGAGCAGACGGAAGTTCAGGCCATCCATCGCTCGGCTAAAGGCGGCGATTTTGAGTTGACCACCAATAAAGGACAACTCAAAGCCAGCGAAATTCTGCTGGCGACCAATGGCTATACTGGCCCGCTGGTGCCCAAAATCCAGCGGCGGGTGTTTCCGGTAGGGAGTTACATGATTACCACCGAACCGCTCTCGCCGGAGTTGCAGTACGAACTCAGTCCCAAAAATCGAGTGATGTACAGCACCAAATGGTTTCTCAATTACTTTAGGCTGACACCTGATGGCCGCATGTCGATGGGTGGGCGCAATAATCTGTCACCCCATCTGGACCTGGCCGAGAGCGCCCAGAATTTGTACGAGACGATGATCCATATCTTTCCCCAATTGCGCGGCTTGCCGGTGACCCATACCTGGGCCGGCCGCTTGGGCATCACCTTTGATTTGATGCCGCACCTGGGCCGGGTTGACGGCATTTATTACGCATTCGGCTACGGCGGACACGGGGTGGCCTTGTCGGGCTACCTGGGCAAAGAGGCAGCCGAACTCATCTCTGGGCGCAGTTCGCGCAGTCCTTTTGCCGATATTCCCCATCAAACTCATTTCTTCTATCAGGGTAAGCCTTGGTTTTTGCCCCTGGCTGCGGTGTATTATCGCTTTTTGGACGCTGTTTCCTGAATTGATTCGCACAATGGATGTAGATAATTGGACTCCCTAAAACTACTCCAATTGGTTATTCTCAAACCAGCTAACCTATGGTTTAATGGTTAGAAAAAAGTGTAATCGGAATGGCATGATGCGTACTCAACCACCTCAGGAGCGGGTCAAGTTTTGGCATGCTCATGAGCTAGGCAAGCTTGAAATATTGCTGAGGGTTTTTGAAAAACCTGTCGGGTCCGCATATATTCAAAGAGGTACGGAAGTAATGATGACTCAGGCAATCACTAATTCAAATGCCCACGCTATGCCCTCTCCTCGCAGCGAATTCTTGGCCGGGGCCAGAGACACCATTCCCCTTATCGTCGGGGCTATTCCCTTCGGGATTATCTTTGGTACGCTGGCGGTGGGCAGCGGCATCTCCTTTGTTGGCGCAGCGGCGCTGTCGGCGATTGTCTTTGCCGGGTCCGCCCAGTTTATTGCGGTGGGTCTGGTAGCGGCAGGGACCGGCTGGCCTTTCATCGTGCTGACCACCTTTGTGGTCAACCTGCGCCACGCCCTCTACTCGGCTACGCTGGCCCCTCAGGTCAAGCATCTCACGAGTCGCTGGCAAATCCCGCTGGCCTTCTGGCTCACGGATGAAACCTTCGTTATTGCGGCCAACCGCTACAATCAGACCGACTCGTCGCCCCACAAACATTGGTATTGGTTGGGTTCCGCCGTTTCGATGTATCTCAATTGGCAAGTTTGTACCTGGCTGGGGATCATGTTTGGCCAGCTCATCCCCAACGCGGCCGCCTGGGGGCTGGATTTTGCTATGCCGGTAACTTTTATCGGCATGGTAGTGCCTTATCTCAAAAACAGGCCCATGCTGGCAGCCGTGATTGTCTCCGGTGTAGTGGCGGTGCTGGCCTATCCCATGCCCAATAAATTGGGCTTAATTTTGGCGGCAGTGGCCGGCATTGTGGCCGGACTGGTGGTTGAAAGCCTCAAACCTGAGGCCGAAATCTAATGAATTTTGATTTTCAAATCCGGTCATAGGCTGTAGCGGCGGGGCTTGCCCCCGTGCTAGGGCGACCGCAAGGGTCGCCGCTACGATTACCGATTTCGATTGGCAAAACTCATAAGGGGGACTTTATGAACAAACGCGTCAAATTTGATTTTGAGATTGATTTTACCAACGGCGGGGGTATCCAGGGACAAGATTTTCGGCTGGATATTGCCGGCGACGACATCTCGGATAAGGAACTGGCCGACTACCTCGTCAACGACATGCGCTTGCTGATGGTGGGCGAGGTGCGAATTTTGAACAAAGAAATCATTTCCGAAACGCACAAACGCCGACCGATCAATGGGCAATCGGGACAGGCCAGGCTTATCGATTTAAGCCACGTTATCGAACATGGCCTGGTAACTTACAAAGGTTTGCCCGCGCCCATCATCTGCGACTACTTGAGCCGCGAGAAATCGCGAGAATTGTATGCGCCTGGCACGGAGTTTCAAATCGGCAAGATTGAAATGGTGGCCAACACCGGCACTTATCTCGACTGCCCTTTCCACCGCTACGAACACGGTCAGGATCTCGCGGAGATTGGCCTGGCAAAACTGGTTGACCTTGAAGGGATGGTAATTCGGGCCGACTACCGCCAGGGGCTGGCAATTGACGCGGCATTTTTTAAGAATAAAGAAATCAGAGGCCGGGCTGTACTGGTCCATACCGGTTGGGATGTGCATTGGAACACCGAGCACTATTTCGAAAATCATCCTTATCTGACCCAGGATGCCGCCGAGTATTTGCAGCAGTGCGGGGTGAGTTTGGTCGGTATTGACTCGATGAATATTGATAACACTCAAGGCAAGTCCAGGCCGGTACATTCCATCCTTTTGAAAGCGGAAATACTTATTGTCGAGCATCTGTGCCATTTGGATAGGCTGCCGGATGAAGGCTTCACTTTTAGCGCCATTCCGCCCAAGTTCAAGGGTGTGGGTACTTTTCCGGTTAGAGCCTTGGCAAAGGTAAAGCAATGATGAATGAATTGTATCTGATTGCCGGCATGGTTGTGGTGACATTCGCCATTCGCTACTCGATGTTCCTGGTGGCCGGGCGGGTAGAATTTCCAACTCGCTTGGTCAAGGCCTTGCGCTATGTGCCGCCGGCGGTGCTGACGGCCATTATCGTACCGGCGGTGCTCATCCCAACCGGTGAAAATGTCAACTTGAGCTACACCAATGCTTATCTGGTCGGGGCGCTGGCGGCCCTGGGGGTTAGTTGGTTCAGCCAAAACCTTTTGTTGACGATTGTGCTGGGCATGGTCGCGTTTTGGGGCTGGCAGTGGCTTTTGCTTACATTATTGGTTTGAGGAGTGGCTTAGACCTATCCGAAAACCTGTCAGGTCTGCCAGACCTGACAGGTTTGAAATTGGGTTTTCGGATAGGCTTTTACACTTCAAACGTAATCTACGATTG
>CAZRYD010000161.1:0-14516 GCA_964604225.1 uncultured Caldilineaceae bacterium | reverse complement strand
TCAGCCGCACCGCCGACCAGGATTGCCTGGGGATTATTCTGCCCGCCACCGCCGAACCGGAAGGATATACGGCGGAAAAAGCCAAGGGCAATATAAAAATCCTGCCTCCCGGCGGGCAGTTTCACTTTGACCTCGAATTAGGTGCGCTGACCCCGGTTGAAGCCAAAGTGTTGGCAGAAAAAATTACCAGAATTGTCACGAGATGACCTGGTCTGGTTTTTTACAACACCCATTTACCTATCAGAAAGATAAGCACAATGTCAGAGATGATTTATCGAACGCTGGGTAAAACCGGCTTGCACGTATCCATTGTTGGCTTTGGGGCGTCGCCCTTGGGCCAGGAATTTGGCACAATTGACCCGGCCGAAGGCGCCCGCGCCGTGCATTACGCGCTTGAGCGGGGTATCAACTACTTTGACGTAGCCCCTTATTATGGCCGCACCCTGGCCGAAACCCGGCTGGGCGAAGCCCTGGCGGGCCATCGGGATAAAGTGATTTTGGCCACCAAAGTGGGCCGCTATGATAAGGGCCTGGAGACCGGCTTTGATTTTTCCGCCGGCCGGATTGCCCGCTCGGTTGAAGAGAGCCTGACGCGCCTGAAGACAGATTACCTGGATGTATTCCAGGTTCACGATATCGAATTTGGCCGGCGCGAGCAAATTATCCACGAAACCTTGCCGGCCATGCAGCAATTGAAGCAAGCCGGTAAAGTGCGTTTTGTAGGCATTACCGGTTACCCGCTTTACCCTCTCAAAGAAGTAGCTGAGCAGGTTGAAATCGACACTATCCTGACGTACTGCCGCTATAACCTGATGGATACGGCAATGGATGAGGTTTTAACTCCAGTCGCCCGGCAGAAGGGCCTTGGTTTGATCAATGGTTCGCCCCTGCATATGCGGGTGCTGACCGAACAAGGCGCGCCGGAGTGGCACCCCGCTCCCAGGCGGGTGGTGGAAGTGGGTCGGCAGGTTGCGGCGTTCTGCCGTAGTCGTGGGGTGGATATTGCCGACCTGGCCCTGCAATTTGCTTTGCAGCACCCCGATGTGGCGACCACTCTGGTTGGCATGAGCAAAGTCAGCCACGTTGACCGGAATCTCAAGTCCGTCGGCGTGGCCCCTGACCCCAGCCTGCTGGCCGAGGTGTTGGCCTTAATCAAACCGGTGGCTAACGCAGTCTGGCAGGAAGGCCGCCCTGAAAATTACGATCCTGGCGCAGTGGAGAAACAATCATGAAGCTTAAGGCGCAACAGGAAGCCGTCTGCTTAACCAACCCCCGCCAGATAGAAATCATTGACATCCCGACGCCTCAATTAGGCGCTGAGGAGGTTATGATTGAGGTGTACTACATTGGCCTGTGCGGTACGGATTTGAATAGCTATCGCGGACTGATGCCGCTGGTCTCTTATCCGCGCATCCCCGGCCATGAGGTCAGTGGTGTGGTTGTGGCCAAGGGTGTACAGGTGCCCGCTGCTATTAACGAAGGCGACGCCGTGATGCTCTCGCCCTATTCCCATTGCGGGCTGTGTCCGGCCTGCCGGGTGGGAAGGTATAATTGCTGCCAGTTCAACCAGACCTTGGGTGTGCAGCGAGATGGGGCCATGACCCGTCGCTTTGCGATTCATTACAGCAAAGTTTTTGCCACCAAAACTCTGTCGCTTCAAGAACTGGCTCTGGTTGAGCCTCTCAGCGTGGGCTACCATACGGCCAATCGAGGCCGGGTGACCGAGGTGGACACGGTCCTGGTGTTGGGCTGCGGCACGGTTGGCCTCGGCGTTATTGCGGCGGCTGCCCGCAAAGGCGCAACGGTAATTGCGACCGATGTGGACGACACCAAACTGGCCACCGCCAAGAAATTTGGCGCGGCTCAGACCATCAATTCCACGCAGCAGGACGTGTTGACCGCTATCCAAGGGTTGACTGATGGCGAAGGCGTCAACGTGGCTATCGAGGCCGTGGGCTTGCCGGAAACTTTCCGCCTGGCGGTGGAAGCGGCAGCTTTTGCGGGCCGGGTGGTCTATGTCGGCTATGCCAAAAAAGAGGTCAGCTATGATACCAGCCTGTTTGTGCGCAAGGAGTTGGATGTGTTGGGTGCACGGAATGCCTTACACGTCTTTCCGGCGGTCATAAAAATGCTGGAGAAACGTGAATTTCCATTTGTCGAGCTGATCTCCAAAGTCTATCCTTTGGCCGAAGCTGCCGGCGCTTTCCGCGATTGGGATGCAGCCCCCGGCCAATTTACCAAAATACTGATAGAAGTAGGAATGTGAAGTAAGGGGGTAACATACTCGACAGGAGGGCATAAATAATGACCCAAGAATACCCAAATTTTAACTTAAATGGTCAGGTCGCACTGGTCACTGGGGCAGGGCGCGGGTTGGGGCGAGCCTGCGCCCTGGCTTTAGCCCATGCCGGCGCTGATGTGGCCCTGGGCTTACGCGATGTCAATACCGGCGCTGATGTGGCCGCCGAAATTGAGGCGATGGGTCGGCGGGTGCTCCGTCTTCAGATGGACATGACTCAACTGAATGAAGTGCGTCAGGCGGTAAACGAGGCGGCGGCCCATTTTGGCCGGCTGGACATTCTGGTCAACAACGCGGGAGTTGGGCCGCCTAATCCGGCGGAACAGGTGCGCGAGGAGGACTTTGATTTTACTTTGGCCGTCAATCTTAAGGGGACCTACTTTGCCAGTCAGGCTGTGGGCAAGACCATGATTGACCAAAAATATGGCCGTATCATCAACATGAGTTCCCAGGCGGGTTTCGTGGCCCTACCGACTGAATCGGTTTACTGTATGACCAAGGCGGCGATCAATCACCTGACCAAGTGTCTGGCATTGGAGTGGGCGCCGCACAACATTACGGTCAACGCCGTCGCCCCTACCTTTATTAAGACGCCTGGAACGGAGAAATGGCTCGACGCCCCGGATTTCCGGGCCAGCGTTATTTCACGGATTCCGTTAGGCCGCGTTGGTGAACCAATGGATGTAGCCGGTGCGGTTGTGTTTCTGGCTTCGCCGGCAGCCTCGCTGATAACCGGTGCCACGTTACTCATTGATGGGGGCTGGACGGCCAGCTAAATCCACCGGCGTTAACTTTACCCAAATTCACCTTCAAGGAGAAAAATTATGGCAAACGTAGCAAACCTCAAAATGAATCCTCCTACCAACCGCCTCGTCGGCGACATGCCTAAGGTGGGCATTCGACCGGCCATTGATGGCCGGTTGGGGGGTGTCCGCGAATCGTTGGAAGAGCAGACCATGGCTATGGCCCGGAGTGTGGCCAAACTGCTCGGCGATAACCTGCGCCATGCCAATGGGCTGCCGGTGGAATGTGTCATCGCCGACAGCACCATTGGCCGGGTGGCCGAAGCCGCTCGCTGCACCGAGAAGTTCAAAAAAGAAGGGGTCGGCCTGTCTATCACCGTCACCCCCTGCTGGTGCTACGGTGCAGAAACGATGGATATGGACCCCTACATCCCCAAAGCGGTCTGGGGTTTCAACGGCACCGAGCGTCCCGGCGCAGTCTATCTGGCCGCGGTGCTGGCCGGGCACAGCCAGAAAGGATTGCCTGCCTTCAGCATTTATGGGCGCGATGTTCAGGATGCCGGCGATACGTCGATCCCGGCAGACGTGGCCGAGAAACTGCTCCAATTTGCCCAGGCCGGCTTGGCCGTGGCGACCATGCGGGACAAGTCGTACCTGGGCATGGGCGGCACTTCGATGGGGATTGCCGGTTCCATTGTCGATCCGGCGCTGTTTGAGATCTATTTGGGCATGCGCTCTGAGAGCATCGATATGAGCGAGTTCACCCGCCGAATTGAAGAGGGCATCTATGATCCCGAAGAGTACCAGCGGGCGCTGGCCTGGGTCAAAGAAAATTGTAAAGAAGGCAAGGATTACAACCCGCCGGACAAACAGCACAGCCGGGAGCGAAAGGCTAAATCGTGGGAAACCTCGGTTAAGATGGCCCTGATCGCCCGCGACCTGATGATTGGCAATCCCCGTCTGGCCGGGTTGGGTTTTGGCGAAGAGGCATTGGGACACAACGCCATCGCCGGCGGCTTTCAAGGGCAGCGTCAGTGGACCGACCATTTCCCCAACGGCGATTTTATGGAAGCCATCCTCTGTTCCTCTTTTGATTGGAACGGTATCCGCCAGCCCTACATTTTTGCCACCGAAAATGACGCCCTCAACGGTATCTCGATGCTGTTTGGCCACTTGTTGACCGGCACCGCCCAGATTTTTGCCGACGTGCGGACCTATTGGAGCGCCGAAGCGGTCAAGCGGGTGACCGGTCACCAGTTGACGGGTCGCGCCGAAGGTGGTATTTTACACCTGATTAATTCCGGTCCGGCGGCGCTCGACGCCACCGGCCAGCAAGCCAAAGACGGCCAGCCGGTCATGAAACCCTTCTGGGAAATCACTCCCGCCGAGGTAGCCGCTTGTCTCGACGCGACCACCTGGCACACCTCGATGGTCGAATATTTCCGGGGTGGTGGCTGGTCGACCCGCTTCCTGACCCGGGGCGATATGCCGGTCACCATGTGCCGGGTCAATTTAATCAAGGGCCTTGGCCCGGCCTTGCAAATTGCCGAAGGCTATACCGTTGACCTGCCGCGGGAAGTCCACAATGTGCTGGATGAGCGCACCAACCCCACCTGGCCGACCACCTGGTTTGTGCCTAATGTGACCGGTAGTGGTCCTTTCCGCGATGTTTATACGGTGATGGCTACCTGGGGAGCGAATCACGGGGCGATCAGTTACGGTCACATCGGCGCCGATCTGATTACTTTAGCCTCGATGCTGCGCATTCCGGTTTATATGCACAACGTGGCTGAGGAGCGAATTTTCAGACCCAGCACCTGGGCTGCTTTTGGCGCGATGGATTTACAGGGTGCGGATTTTCGGGCCTGTGCCAATTTTGGACCGTTGTATGGGAAATACTAAGCGAATAAGCGAATAGCGAATGGCGAATAAAATCTATTCGCCATTCGCTCATTCGCCATTCGCAAGGTGAAAGGATATATTTATGACCAAAACTACCAACTTTTTAGCTTTTGATCTGGGTGCAGAGAGTGGCCGGGCGGTGGTGGGCCGTTTTGACGGAGAGCAGTTGGTGTTGGAGGAGGTTCATCGCTTTCCCAACAGCCCGGTGCGGGTCTATCCCAGCCTGTACTGGAATGTCCTCAACCTGTTTACAGAAATTAAGCACGGACTGGCCAAAGCCTTTAGCGGCAGCGGCGGTCAGCTTGCCTCACTAGGTCTGGATACCTGGGGCGTGGATTTTGCTCTGCTTGATCGGGCTGGTCACCTGATCGGCAACCCGCATCATTACCGCGACCGCCGCACCGACGGCATCCTGGAAAAAGCCTTTGCCCTGGTGCCGCGTGAGGAAATTTTTGAGCAGACCGGCATCCAGTTTATGCAGATCAACTCGCTTTATCAACTGCTGTCGATGTCGCTGATCAAATCGCCCAAACTAGAGGTGGCGACGACCCTGTTGATGATGCCTGACTTGTTCAACTATTGGCTGACCGGCCGGCGAGCGTGCGAATACACCAACGCCACCACCAGCCAGTGTTTTGATCCGCGCCAGGGCAACTGGGCTTACCCGCTGCTGGAAAAGTTTGGGCTGTCAACCCACATCTTCCCGGCCATTGTCCAACCCGGCACCGAGTTGGGCCACCTGCTGCCCGACGTGGCCGACGAAACCGGGGTCAGTCGCACGATTTCGGTCATTGCTCCTGGTTGTCACGACACGGCCAGCGCCGTGGCTGCCGTCCCACTGGCCGAGGGAGCCGAGGCCGCTTCGGCTTATATCAGTTCCGGTACCTGGTCGCTGGTCGGCGTTGAGACAAAGGAGCCGGTGATCAACGCCCAGTCCCTGGCTTACAACTTTACCAACGAGGGCGGCGTAGCCAACACCATCCGTTTGTTGAAAAATGTGACCGGCCTATGGGTGGTGCAGGAGTGCCGGCGCACCTGGGCCCAGGCAGGTGAGGAACTATCTTATGCCGACCTGACCCAACTGGCCGGAGAGGCGAAGCCGTTTGTCGCCCTGATCGACCCTGATGATCCTTTATTTCTGGCGCCGGGCGACATGCCGGCTCGCGTTCGAGAGTTTTGCCTGCGCACCGGGCAAACTCCGCCCGACAGCAAAGGCGGGTTTATTCGCTGCGCTCTGGAAAGTTTGGCCTTCAAATATCGGTGGGTCATTGAAAAAGCCGAGGAACTGGTGCATCACCCGATTAAAACGGTACACATCGTGGGTGGCGGTTCGCAGAACCGCCTGCTTAACCAATTTGCGGCCAATGCTACCGGCCGCCCGGTTGTGACCGGCCCGATTGAGGCGACAGCCATTGGCAACATTTTGATGCAAATGCTGGCGGTGGGTCAGCTTAGCTCGCTGCAAGAAGGTCGGGCCGTGGTGCGGCGCTCTTTTCCGGTGGAAACCTATCAACCCCAGGAAACGGCTGCCTGGACCGAAGCCTACCAGCGCTATTTAGGATTGATAAAGTAAAGTTTGGAGGGGCAGGTCTGAGACCTGCCCCTCTTTTTTGGCGAGGATTGCTTGAATCATGCCACGTTTGCCATTGACCCGCCACTCAACGTCCTCCTGATCTAATCTCTCGGCCAAGCCGCGGGGAAGCCCTACAATCGGATCGGATTTGAGGGTGCGCAAGGCCACAAACGGCGCGGGAAAATAGGGAATAGCCGCAGTGACCGGCACGGTGGTCGACCAGCGGCTATCACCCAGCAAGCGCCGGTAATTGGCGTCGCCTTTGATGATAACCAGCCGGACTTGGCTTAATTCAGTTTGCAGGTCGGAGGGAATTTCCCAAAAAAAGCGGCTGCTGGTCCAGAACAGGTGGGGCTGGACGTGTAGCCGCTGCTGCTCACGGTAATTTTCCAAACGGGCGGCCAGCGCGCTAAACTCAGGCGCGTTTTGGGCTTTGATCGCTGCCAGCGTCAGCTCGATGTCGGCGGCGGTTGTGTCCGAAACAAAGGTCGGATGGGCTTTGACGTGCAGGGTAATTTGGTCCGCCCAATCAAACCTGAGCAAAAAGTCAACCAGGACCAGATCCATCAGCAATTCTGTGCCGGCGTTATCGCAAATAAAATCAATCTGACCGCCGGCCGCTGACTGCCGACTGCTGCTCTCCTGCAAATAGTCCAGTACTGCCTCCGTATCGTCCACCAACAAATTCTCCTGTTCACTACCGATGACAATCTGCCCGCCGGTAGACTCGGCCACTTTGGTGTAGCTCAAATCGGCGCGATTACCCCAGAGACAGTGATGCAGCAGCGCCCGGAAGCTGTCCGCCGAGTCGTTGGGGGCATGGCTGAGGGCCGCGGCCAGCACCTGCCAGGTGACCTCGCTCTGCAATTCGGCCTGTTTGCGCGGCAGAAATGGATCAACCCCGCCCCATTGCTCCGCGCCTTCTTTGCCGCCAAAATAGCCGGCCGCTTCCACCAGTCGCCGGTAGATAAATGCTTCGGCAAAGTACCAGGGAATGTCCAGCCAACGCCGGCCATGATAGGGCCGCCAGGCCTCAGCCCAGCGAGGACCGTCCGGGGCGATTGTTTCCAGGGAGCGAATGGGCTGGTTTTGGACTAGTTCGTCATACAGACTCTGCAGAGCCTGGGCGATGCTCTCCGGGTATTGGCCGGCGTGGTCGTTCAATACATTTTGGAGAATGGCCGGAAAGCGGGTGGTCATGGTCCGGTGGGCAAAGGAGCCAGACTCGCCGGTCATCAAGGGTGGGGGGGGATTGGTGGGATCAAACTGGGCATAGTCGCTCATGGGTTTAAATAATCAACTTTCTAAGGCTTGGAGTAGGGTCGGCAGGACTTGTCCCGCCGGTCCGTGCAGGGCATAGGTGGCGCTGGCGGTCAGTGGGGTTTCGTCCGGGTTGATTTCGACCAGAACTGCGCCAACTTGCAAAGCGTAATAAGGCAACGAGGCGGCGGGGTGAACCAGGCCAGACGTGCCGATGGAGAGGAACACATCGCAGCTTTGGGCAGCGGTATAAGCCGCTGCGAGCGCCTGGGGCGGCAAAGTTTCGCCGAACCAGACCACGTCGGGTCGCAGCAGGCTGCCGCAGCGAGGACAAGGCGGCGGCACTTTGTCCGTTTGCGGCCACGACTCGACGATGGTGTTCTCCTGGAAACATTTGAATCGATTGATGTTCCCATGCAGTTCGATCACGTTTTGGCTGCCGGCTCGCTGGTGCAGGCCGTCCACATTTTGGGTGATGAGCATAATCCGTGATCCACGAGACGCGACCTGTGACTCGAGTTGGGCCAAAGCCAGATGGCCCGGATTGGGTTTGGCTTTGGCGACCAGTTCTCGCCGCCAGGCGTACCACTCCCACACCAGCCGGGGGTTGCGTTGAAAGGCTTGAGGCGTGGCCAGCTCCTCCGGACTGTATTTGGCCCACAGACCCGTTTGGGCGTCGCGGAAGGTGGGCACGCCGCTCTCGGCGGAGATGCCGGCTCCTGTTAGAACCACCACACCCAGGGCTGAACGAAGGATCTCGATCAACTTGGGGGGAATTGAGAGTGAAGGGGCTTGTTGGCTCATAGAAATAGTCTACCACCATCACCATTGCGGCGCAACACCCGCTCTTTTTATCGGCAAATCCAAACATGCCCGGTGTAGCGACAAGGCAAGCTAAAGGATTACTGAGAAAACGTCCCCCCGCGACATCAGTTTTTCTCAGGGTTGTCAGTCAAAAGTTTACAAAAATCAGGCCAATGACCTGCTATGTTTCGCCGGTAGTGTATAATAGAGGGTAACAGGGTATTTCATAACTCCGCCCTTGAGGGAATAAGTACCTTAACAACTTTCACATTTCCGACACTTGCTCCAGTTCGACCGCAGTGAACACCCCCAGCACGGCCTGCCAGGCCGGTTGTTCCACTACCTGCTGACTGAACTCGACCCAGGGCCGCTCGGATATGCCCACTGCCGTCCACACCACCAGGGCCGGAATATCCGTGACCTGATACACCAAGTCCGGCTGCTGTCGAAACTCCTCCCGCACCAACTCCGAGGGTTCGGTCAGCATCAACTCCAGCCCCCGTTTAACCAGCCCCACAAACCGACGGAGCAACTGATCGATCATCTCCATCTCGACCTGACCGCGAAACACCGGCTTCGATGTCTTCTTGCCCCGACGTTTCTTCCGCTGAGCCATAGGGTCACCTCCTCCTCATCGTTGAGGCCCCTATTATGCCATAAATGCGAAGTTGTTAAAGTACAATTCAACGTGTTTCAAGACTTATGAAACAGCCTGTATCCAGCAAATTATTGGAAATCCCGAAGGGCAGGCCCACGCCCTTGACAACCTGGGCGTGCTGCACACCGCTATGGGTGAGTACGAGACGGCCCGGCGAGAACTGACAACTGGTCTAACAACCCGCCAGCGCTTGGGTGATAATTGGGGCACCGCTCAGTCTCATGTCAATTTGGCTTACTTGGCTCTCGTTCAGTCCTACTTCGCTGAGGCTGCTACACACATCCAGACCGCTCTGACTTTATCAGACGCCATCGGTAGCACTGAAATCCAGGTTCCCGCTCGATGGTGTCTGGCTTTGGTTCAGGCCGAGCAGGAGGAGGAACTGCAAACCAGTCTGCAATTGACAGAACAAGCCTTGGAAATGGCCAGGACCATGCACTTTATGGAAGGAGAGATCGACTCTTTGCGGGTGTTGGGTATCCTGCTCAACCGGGTTGGTCAATATTCCCAGGCTGAAACCTGCTTCCGCGACTCGATTGAACTCTCCCTGAAGCAAAATACTCGCTATCGGCGCGGTTTAGCCCTGTATGAGTTGGGCCGTCTATACGCCAACTTGGCCCAGGCCGATCAGCCCATTTCCGACGAATGGCGAGCTAAAGCTCTGGAAGTCCTCAATGAAGCCGCCGAATTATTTAAAACCCTTGGCGCCGTCCATAATCTTCGTCTGGTCCAACTAAGTCTGCGTGATATCCAGGCCGAGAATACAACAGATTAAACACACCTCATTGATTTCATCCCAAATCAAGAATAGATTGACTGAGCCAAACGGGCGACCTCCAGTTAATTAGAGCAGTTATAACCTTTCCATCTTAATTGGCCTAACGAGAGTTTACCGGGGCTACCGGCACCAGTTGTTCATCTATAAGCCATTGAGCAATCAGCTTGCCGGCCAATTGATTGCCGGGCACATTCCAGTGAGTGTCTATATGGCCATACAATACCCCACCTCCGGCCTTTAAATGGGTAACGAAAGGGGAGTGAAGGTCTAACATCGGTATGCCTCTAGAGGTCATTATTTCGGCAAGTTTTTCATTAGGTAATCTTGGATTACCATCCCTCAGCTCTGGGTAACGGGCTACCAACTCTTGGTGATAGGCTGGGTCTAGCTCATCATAGATTGCTTCTTTTAAGGGTGCAATGACCAGAGCAACTTTGGCTCCTATGTGATTAGCTTCACTCGCTAGCTGAGTGTAGATCCCATCTGTCACTTGATAGGCATAAACCAGGGTTGGATCAGTTGAATCTTTGAGCCAAGGCGAGAAGTTATAAGCATATCTTATTCTGGCTTGATGTTTAACCAGTAAAGGCTCGAGGCGTTGATAAAGTCGTGAGCTAAAGTAAAGCCGGTTAAGCAAGCTGGCCATACCCTTTTTAAGACTAGAACAATTTCCCTGGATTGGCGACAGACCCGGCGCTGAAAACCAGGGTTCGGGGTCAAACTTACCCTGGCATATTGCAAAATAGGGGGCGTAGCAGTTGGTACCTTCAAAGGTCATGCGATGATCCGGTAGAATATCCATCAGATCATTAGCCGGGTACCAAAAACCTAGAACCAGGTCGGGGTTGTAATATTTACCCTCTGTGCGAAAATACATAAGTTCCTGCGCTGGTCCCCAGGCGATTGAGCCAGCGCTGATAACCTCGAACTTGAGTGTCGAAGGGGCAAATTCGTTCAGGGTTTCTTCAATAACATTGTGGCTGGTCTCATCTTCCTCAACCTGGCGCGCCTCGACAAAAGAGTCGCCTATAATCAAGATTCTAAAGACATTAGACTCCTTCTCGATTTGATGTTCTACATCGTGCATACCTGCTGAATTTTTGACGACTTCGTGGATATACCCTTCAGTATCGATGATGGCAGTATCGTTTCGTTTACCCCGCCAGCCTACCAGCCGGTCACATGCCCACAAATTTCCATTGTCCTCGGTATAAGGACGCCCCGGTAGCTGCCTGGCCATAAACTCAGCCAAGACCAATGCAAGCGCCAGTCCTAGTAAAATTAGACTACTTTTTCTAATAGTTGAAGCAATCTGACGAAATAATCGATTTATCAGCATGGAGGCACTCGGTTATGCGTGCTCGTCATTGATCTACTTTTTTCTGCGATAGTTTCCTATCAATTCAAGTTGGTTCTACGCTACTTGTCATTATGCCCATTCCGTAATAGGGCTAATACTTCCCCCGCTGACTCAAACGCAATCTGCTCCGGCAGAGCGTTTAAATCGAACCACTGCACGTGGGTAGCGTCGCTGCCGGCGCGGGCTTGACCCCCTATGACCGTGGCCGTGTAGAATATGTTCAAAACCGGTTCGCCGCTGTCGCCGTAGATGTCCATGAAAATACCCAGGATGTCGCCCGGTTGAATCAGCAAGCCGGTTTCCTCATGGATTTCGCGTTTGACCCCGATCTCCGGGTGTTCGCCAGCCTCCAAGAAGCCGCCGGGGATGTCCCAATAGTCCTTAAACGGCTCTTTGGCTCTTTTGACCAAGAGTAACTTGCCTCGCTCGACCACCAGCGCGCCGACGCAGGGCTTGGAATTTTGGTAAAAAACAAAGGCACACCGGGTACAGATTAATCGCTCATGGTGGTCAATGAGACGCACAGCCAAACGGCTGCCGCACTTGGGGCAAAAGGAGTATTTCATGGCGCGTAACTCTGCCATATTTGAGGCAATCGCGCAAATCACTTAAAGGCAAAGACGTAGAGAAAAAAGATTGGAAAGTTGGAGGGTTGGAAAGTTGGAGATGTATTAATCAGCCAACCTGCCAACCCTCCAGAGGTTAAATGGTGGGGTCAACTTGAGACGTTCGCCAGCCGAAAAGAGCAATCAGCCATAAACCGTAGCCGATGGCCGCTAACATGGCTTGAATAAAGCCCTTTATCATAAAAAAACGGCCAATTTCAGCGGCGCTCCAACCCCATTCAGAAAAGAACTGTGGCAGTTGGACATTCAGCACCAGGCCGATGCTGCTGTCAAGCAAGAGAATAGCCAGGCCGATAAGCGCGAACAGTGAAACGTGCGGATGCTGCTGCCAACGCATAATTGCCCAGACCAGTCCGGCCAGCCAGACCAAAAAGACGGGGGATTGAGCCAGAAAACTGCCGAGCGCGGTGAAAACTAACTCACCCATTTGACTTATAACTCTTTTAACAAGCCGGTTTTGGCGTTAAACTCTTCAATCAGGGCGTCAATCTGGTCAGCGTGGCGGGGTATGTCGGCCCAGTAGTTGGGATCGTACCATTGAGCCTGAATTTCCTGATAAGTTTTACCCTGTTGTTCCACCCAGGTGTAATATTTTAAGTTGTGGATGCGTTTGCGCTCGTAGTAGCTCAACTCCTGCACGTAGTCAATGGTCACGCCCATGAGGTATTGGTGGTAAGCGGCCGCGGCATCCAGTTCGGTGAATGGGCCGCGTTCCTGGGTTAGCTCTTGCAAGCGGCTTTGATACATCTCCATCGAGTCGGTCAAAACGGTCAGAACCACATCGTGCTCGCCCAATTCGTAGTATTTGGCAAACTTGATGGCCGAGAGCAGGTTGCCCACGCAAGAGATGCCCAGCCAGGACAGTCTATTGATCAACCCCGCAGAGACTCCTCGATCAGCCAGATACTTTTGACCCGCCGGCTCATTGAACAGGCGGATCAGGCTGATGGTGGCTTCATCGTCAATGGCGACCACCATATCAGTGTTTTTGACGTTATGAATCCAGGGAACGTGCTTGTCGCCAATGCCCTCGATGCGGTGCGCCCCAAAGCCGTTGTTGAGCAGAGTGGGGCATTGCAGCGCTTCGCTGGCCACAATCTTGCTGGTCGGGAAGCGATCTTTGAGAAAGTCGCCGCTGGCAATGGTGCCAGCAGAGCCGGTGGCTGAAATGAAGCCGCGATAGGTGTCTTGCGGCCCCAGCACCTGTTCCAGGATATCCAACAGGGCCGGGCCGGTCACCTCGTGGTGCCACAGGTAGTTGCCGAACTCGTCGAACTGGTTGAAAATCATCAAATCCTGGCCGGATTGGCGTAACTCCCAGCATTTGTCGAAAATCTCTTTGACGTTGCTCTCGCTGCCGGGGGTTTTGATAATCTCCCCGGCCACCGAAGCCAGCCAGTTGAAGCGCTCCTGGCTCATACCTTCGGGCAAAATGGCGATGGACTCGCAGGCCAACAGAGCCGAGTCATAGGCCCCACCCCGGCAGTAGTTGCCGGTTGAAGGCCAGACCGCTTTCTGCGTGGTCGGATCAAACTGGCCGGTCACCAGACGCGGTACCAGACAGCCAAAGGCTGCGCCGACTTTGTGCGCCCCGGTGGGAAACCATTTGCCCACAGGAGCCAGAATCCGGGCCTCGACTCCGGTCAAGGATTTGGGGAATTCAATAAAATTGACCCCGCCAAAGCTGCCGCCGCTGGGGGTTGGCTCGTTGCGCCAGGTGATACGGAACAGGTTGAGCGGATTGAGATCCCACAACCCCACTTTTTTCAATTGCGCCGTAATCGCCGGGGGAATCAATTGCGGGTTGCGCTGCTGTTTGAGGGTCGGGATGATAATTTTTTGTTCGCGCGCTCGCTGAATGGTTCGAGCGAGGCGGTCAGGGTGAACGGTTAAATCAATCATGGTTGTACCTTTCTAATGGTAAATCATGAATTGTCAATTGTGAATGGTTAATGAGATACTCACATTAGATTGTTCACAATTTACAATTCACAATTCATTATTCACAATTTTTCTTCGATGACTCGCTTAAGATCATCTAGATTGGGGGCGACGTGATAGGGCTGCGTGCCGACCAAATCAACCGCCCTCATGGCGCTGGCGACATCCTTTAGACCATTGCCGGTGTTGATGACGACAATCCGTTCATCCGGGGCCACCAGCCCCTGGCTGACCGCCTTGACCAGCCCAGCATAGGCCGCCGCCCCGGCTGGTTCGGCAAAGACGCCGCAGCCGCGCGCCAGGGCGGGGATGGCGGTCAGAATTTCCTCGTCGGTTACGCTCAGATACGCCCCCCCGGTTTCTTTCACCGCAGCCAGGGCTTTGATCCGGTCGCGGGGCAGGCCGGCGCTGATGCTGTCGGCGATAGTTTGGGCGGCGATAGGGGGCTTGGTGAGAACGTCTTCGCCGCTGCGCCAGGCCTGATACAGGAAGGCGCTGCCCTCGGCCTGAATACCCATCAATTTGGGCATGCGGTCAATCCAGCCCAGGGCCAGCAAATCTTTTAGCCCTTT
>CAZRYD010000160.1:5815-14521 GCA_964604225.1 uncultured Caldilineaceae bacterium | reverse complement strand
GCTAGATTACCATCTTTATGTTAACCTGTCAAAAGTTTATTGACTAACCTCTAGTCGGCCTTACGAGGCGCAGCGAAAAGACGAACTCAGAGAAGACTCAGTGTAACTTCAGCCCATCTAAAGGTATTCCTGCTCGTTTTATGTTATATTGCATTTGTCTTAGGCTCTATGCCTGAGTAGTTGCAACAAAAATATAAAAGGAGAATAAACCATGAACCCAAAATCTATTTTTAATCTATTCAGCCCGAAAGGGGATGCACAAGCCGCGGTCCAGCAAGGAGTTTCTACCCTGATAATTGGCTCAGTGGCGCTCTCACTGGTGGTCCTGACAGGTTACGGGCACATAGTACGAGCCAGCGGACCTGAGACTGGCGAGCAACCCAGTATTGAGGTGCTCCGCAATATTGATCCTGCTGACCGGAAATTCTTTAGCCCTGGATATGGGGCACAGGTAGCCACGTCTGGAAAAACCGAGGTGCTCCCGGCTATTGATCCGGCCGACCGAAAATTCTTCACTCCGGGGTATGGGGTAGACGCTGGCGGGAATGACTTGACTGCGTATCATCAGAGTGAGTGGGGTCGCTCTCCGAACACGGTTTTAGGCATCGAAGCGCTCTCGAAGATTGACCCGGCCGACCGAAAATTCTTCAGCCCTGGATACGGAGTTCAGGCTATTAGCGATAGCAGGGCTGAGGCAATTCGCCAATAGAAAATGAGATGGTGAGTAGAGTGCTATCTGATTTTTACAAAAATAAGACAAATGGGGTGCAAAAGTTAAACTTTTGCACCCCATTTTTTTACTTGTGACAACCCTCTACCGGCGAATGAGTAAATCCTATTCTAATTTTTGACCTCTCTCCCAGCGTATTGGCGCTGGTAGTATTCCTGGTAACGCTCGCCGCTTTTGATTTTTCGCCACCACCCTTCGTTGTCCACGTACCATTTGACCGTGGCTTCGATGGCTTGTTCAAAGTTGTGGGCACTGCGCCAGCCCAGGGCCTGGATTTTGCCGCAATCGAGGGCATAGCGCCGGTCGTGGCCGGGGCGGTCGGTGATGGGCTGGATGAGGCTTTCGGGTTTATTGAGCAGTTTCAGTACCAGCCGGGCCATCTTGATATTGGTCGTCTCAACCCCGGTGCCGAGATTGTAGATTTCGCCGGGCTGGCCTTGGCGCAGCACCACATCGATGCCTTCGCAGTGATCTCGCACAAATTGATAATCGCGCATTTGCAAGCCGTCGCCGTAAAGGGGCAGAGGCTTGTCATCGATGGCGTTGGTGATGAAGAGAGGGACGGCCTTTTCCGGATACTGGTAGGGGCCAATGTTGTTGCTGCCACGGGTAATGGTGATGGGCATGTTGAAGCTGGTGTAATAAGCCAGGCACATCAGATCGCCGCCGGCTTTGGCCGCCGAATAGGGACTGCGGGTGTGGAGCTGGTCGGTTTCCTTGGAGCGACCTTCCAGTACCGCGCCGTAGACTTCGTCGGTGCTGATTTGGTGATAGCGCTCGATCTGATACTTCTTGGCTGCTTCCAGGAGCACATAGGTGCCGTACACGTCGGTTTGGATAAAACCGCCCGGCTCCATCAGTGAGCGGTCTACGTGAGTTTCAGCGGCAAAGTTGACGATGGTATCAATATCGTAGCGCTGCATGGCTTTATCAACCTCGGCGGCGTCGCAAATGTCGCCTTGATGGAAGTGGTAGCGCGGGTTGTCTGCCACGGGCAGCAGATTGTCGGGATTGCCGGCGTAGGTCAGCTTGTCGTAGACCACAATGTTGACATCATCATATTTGCCCAGCATGAGATGGACGAAGTTTGAGCCGATAAAACCGGCTCCACCGGTGACGAGTATGTTTTTCATTGAATTTTCCTCCAGAAAGAACAGAAGTATTTTAACACGGCTATTCTAGGGTAGAAAAGTAGGAAGTAAGTGTGAAAATAGTTAGAAGACGGTTGGAAAAATCTCAAGCGCCGGTCATTTTATCCGGCTGCATCCGATTGGATAAGCTGCATCGACCGCCGCTGTAAGGCGGCATAAGCCAGAATACCGGCCAGGCCCACCAGGGGCGGAAAGATGAGTAAGTACAAACCCGTGGCCAGGGAGTAATGGTCGGCTACAAAGCCGGTAAAGGACGCCCCCATGCCGCCCGGAGCCCAGCCCAGGCCCATCACCAGGGCTGAGGCAAAGCCAACCCCCTGCGGCCAGGTCTCCTGGGCCATGACCACCGCGGTGGGGAAACTCAACCCAATCAGCACACCGACCAGGGCTACCATAACCACCTGCCAGAGGCCGGAAGCGCCCAGAAAAAGCCACACAGCCGGACCAAGCAGGCCGGTGCTCAGGGCCATCACTTGCCAGCGCCCGATGCGGTCGGACAGGTTGCCGCCGGTCAGGCTGCCGACGCCGGTGGCGATGCTAAACAGGGCCAGCAACTGCCCACCCAGGGCTAATGAGCCGCCGTGGGACTGAATCCACTCAGGCAAGTAGGTCATCACGGCCACCTGCACCCATGAGCGAGTCATCACGCTCATGATGATCAGCGCCAACCCCATCTTAGCCCCTTCATTTATGACTCTCGGCGCAGGACGCGACGGAGCGTGGCCAACTACCTGATGGCTTGTCGCGGGTCTCGTCCGGCTCAATTGCCATTGCAGGGCCAGGCTGACCAGTAAAGCCACCGGGATCAGCACAGTTGTCCCGGCCAGGTTCAGCCAGCTCAGGCTTGCTGCTACCAGCAGGGGACTCAAGGCTGAGCCGAGGTTGCCCGATACCGAGAAAATGGCAACGGCCCCGCCCCGTTTGGGGCCGCCATTGGCCGAGGTTAATGTGGCTCCGGCTGGGTGAAAAGCGGCAGAACCTAACGCGCCCAGACCCACCAACACCAACAAGGACAGGTAATTCCAGGTGAAGCCGACCAGGCCCATCATCAATCCCATCCAGGCCACACTCAGAATGGTCATGCGCTGCGCGCCCCAGCGGTCGCACAGGTAGCCAAAGATGGGCTGAGTCAAGGCGCTGCTCATGCCCGCGACCAGGGCAATCACCCCAATTTGGGTATAGGACAAGCCCAGGGTGGTAATGAACATCGGGTACATGACCGGCAGAAAATTGGCGCACAGTTCGATGGTGAGGTGAGCCAGCGCCACCAGGAAAATGGCACGGGTGAAGTATGAAGTCATAGAAAATCCTCCGAGAACGTCTTGGACCAGGAGCACGTTTTTGTTTAGAAAAAAACGCCCCGCAGCCGGGGCGTTTTCGATATTCGGTCCGACAAATTAGGCCGGTTTAACTTTTTTCCTCAACGGTAATGTCAATAATTTTGTCACCAGGCGGGGCATCTGGGGTGGTTTGCGGGTCACGCGGGGTGATACCCTGGGCAATATCCATGCCTTTGACCACGCGGCCAATGATGGTAAAGCCCTCGTTCAATTGCGGAACCTCAGCATAAGTGATAAAAAACTGGCTGCCGTTGGTGTTGGGGCCACTATTGGCCAGGGAAACGACCCCCGGTCCATCAAAGGTGCGCGAAGGATTGACTTCGTCGTCGCAGCGATAGCCGGGGAAGCCGATGCCGAGGCCGGTCGGGTCGCCGCCCTGGGCCACAAAGCCGGGCAAAACCCGGTGGAAGGTGACATCTTTATACCAGCCTTTTTCGGCCAAAAAGGCAAAACTGTTAACATTAACCGGGGCGGTATCGCTATAGAGTTCGATGACGATGTCGCCTTTGTCGGTTTTGATCGTAGCGGTGTATTGTTTTTCAGAATCAATCACCTGTTCCGGTTGAGTATACCAGTGATCGCGCAGTTTCATTAGCCGGATGAAGGCATCCAATCCCTCATACGATAGGCCAAAACCCTGGGCCGGGTAGTCTACCTGATTGATGACGAAGCTGGGGGTGCTACTCAAGTTAGCCTTAACCGCAGCATCGTAAGCAGCCTGAATTTTGTCGGCGTAGGTATGGTTTTCCAGGTCTGACTTGAATTGATCCATGTCTTTCAGGCCGATTTCCTCGGCGTAACCAATCAGCACTTCAGACATATCGGCTTCTGTCTTGGAATTCCACTGATCCTGACGGGCGAACAATAAATCGTGCATTTCCCAGAATTTGCCCTGGGCGCCAGCCGCTTCGGCCGCTTCGGCGGTAATTTTGGCTTTATCGTGAATGGTCAACAAGGGAAAATGGCGAAAGACAATACGCAGGTCATCACCGTAATCATTTTTGAGTTTCTCCACCACGGGAGAAATACCGGCGCAGCCCGGTCATTGAAAGTCGCCAAATTCAATCAGGGTAACCGAGGCGGTGGCCAGGCCCTTGGACCAATCTTGATCCGATACTGGGGCAAGCAGGTCATTATTGGGAATTTCAACAGCCTGGCAAATTGCTTGGGCCGGTTTTGCCGCTGTCGCATTTTCAGCCGGGGCAGCCGCAGCCTCGGTAGTCGCAGCAATAGTGGTCGCCTCTGCGGTAGCCGCTGGCTGTTGGGCAGCCGGCTCAGAAGTTGAGGCGGCTGGTGCTGTTTGCGTTGGAGCGGGTTGGGCCGCACCACTACAGGCAGCCAAAAACAGACTCAACCATAGGGCACTGCTAAGCCAGGCTACAGGTAGCCTGAATCGATTGAACATATTTTTCCATCCTTTTGCGTTAAAATAAATGCGTGAACGCAAGGTATTCTACCACAAATTTGGCGGATGGCGAAGTAGGGAGATTTGCCTGACCAGGCTGCGGCGAGGAATGACTAACGACTATTCATGCACCACAACTAAGGTGCCGGGATTGCCCTCCGTAGCCACCACATCGGTCTGGCCGGGAGGAATAACCGGAGAGGCCCAGTCAAATAATTGTTTAGCCTGGCTGGTTTCTAAATTAACGCAGCCGTGGCTCATAGGCTGGCCAAAATTGCTGTGCCAATAAGTGCCGTGCAGGGCATAACCGGCGTAGAAGTACATGGTATAGGGGACTTCCGGCAGATAATAATTGGGGCCAACCATCAGGGTTGAGGATAGCTTCCAATAGATGTTGAACTTGCCCAAAACTGTGGGCGTATTGGGCAGCCCCGTGGAAGCGGTGAAGGACATCACCGACTTATCACCTTCCCAGGCGGTCACCTGTTGGGTTGTAACATTCACTTCGATCCATTTTTCGCCGGGATAGGCGGGCTGGTGGGCCAAAGAGGCCGGGTCTACCTGGTTTTCTGGCGGAAAAGGGCCGACCGGGCCAATCAATTGAGCGGGATCAAGTGAAATCTGCTCGGACTCAGGTGGAGCAGATGGGGGTGTCTCGGCTGTTGAAGTTTTGATTTCGGTGGTGGCCGGCTGGTTGAAAATATGCGGGGGAGGCTCCGGCAAGATAATGGTGTCTGCGGCAGAAGTAAAGCTTTTGGCCACGGCTGGCGGAGCCGACGCCGTTGTTTTGAGCGGGTTCGCTGCCGAAGGAGCAATAGGTTGCGGAGCTGTTTGAGCGGCTGTGGCAATTGGCACCACTGCCGGGATGTCCGATACTGGGGGGAAATTTTGGGGAACAGCCGGCATCCAGGCCGCCAGGGTTTCGGGCGGTACAAACAGGAGTACTCCCAGGCCGATGGCCATCAAACCCAGCGCGCCGCTGATCAGAAAGATGCCGAGAAAGGGATTGATAGTGCGGCGGGCGCGGTGAGCCAGAGCGCCTTTTTTGGCTTTTTCCTGGACCTCTTCAGAAAGCAAGAGCGAACGAATGGAGTCTTCCGTCGCATCGGCGTCATCATTAGCACTGTCATCGGAGGAAGCTGGCGTGACCTGGGCCGAGGGTGGCTGAATTTCACCAGCAGCGTGATCGGGCTGCTCCGGCGGCAGCCCCAGGCGCACCCTGGCCCAACGAATACCGGCTTTGGCCCGGTCGTTGTTTGGGTCCAGCACCAACACCCGCTTGAGCAGGCGGATCGTATCCTGGGGCGAAGGTAAGACAAAGGCCAGCCAGAGCATCGCCGGAATGTTGTTCGTGTCTTGTTTGAGCACCGCAATTAAATGAGCTCTGGCCTCATCTTCTCGGCCAGTCCGAGCGGCTTCAATGCCCAAACGCAATCTGTCATTGATATTAACGGGTTGTTGGTTGCTCATGGTCTTGTTCTTGTCTCAGAAAGTGTTCCTAGTTTAGCATAGGTTATGTTAGATTGCAATCCAATTATTGGCGAAGCTTTTAAGCACGGGCGGGTTGCCCGCTATCTGCTGCCCTTTATAGCTGAGCAGAGGTGAAGGGGAAGCTTAAAATGTGGCGATGTGGCCGCTTGACCAGATCAATTTTACCATAAAAATAAAGCCTTGTGAACCCCCGTAAGGCCAATTCAGGGTTGGGCGGCTCAATGATTCTATGGTAAAATGACCGCCGGCGGTTTATCCTGATGCGTTTTGATATTCTCACTCTTTTTCCGGAAATGTTTGTGGGCGTTTTTGACGCCACTATTATTGGGCGTGCCCGCGAGATGGAGCACGTGGAAATTGTCCTGCATAATATTCGCGACTACGCACCCGGCAAACATCACGTGACCGACGATACACCCTACGGCGGCGGCGGTGGGATGATAATGAAACCGGAGCCGATTTTTAACGCCGTCGAAGCTATTTTGGGCGTTGACATTCCCAACGAAGGTTATCAAACTCTGGCGTCACAGGATTATCCGCCTATCATTCTACTGACCCCCCAGGGCCGCCTGCTCAAGCAGCCAATTGCCCGGGAGTTGATGACCCACCAACGGCTGCTGCTGCTGTGCGGCCGCTACGAAGGCGTGGATGAGCGCGTCTGCCAATATTTAGTTACCGACGAAATCTCCATCGGCGACTACGTTCTCTCCGGCGGCGAAATTGCAGCGATGGTGTTGGTGGATGTGCTGACTCGCCTCATCCCCGGCGTGCTGGGCGACCCCGAAGCGACGGCCAAAGATTCCCACTCCGCCGGCCTGCTAGAATACCCTCACTACACCCGCCCCGCCGCCTATCGCGGCCAGGCCGTGCCTGAGATTCTCCTCTCCGGTCACCACGCCAAGCTGCAAGAATGGCGGCGGCAGCAATCTCTGGCCCGCACCCTGGCCCGCCGCCCCGATTTGCTGGCCGAGGCTGAGCTGAGCGAGGCGGATCGGAAATATCTATCAAGCTTGACCCAAGACGACGCAGGAAATACCCCTCATAATACGTAATGCGTAATACGTGAAGACTTAAGGTGTAAGCCATTGCGTGTCACGTTTCACGCATCACGTATCACACCTCATGTTCTGTCCTATTTTTCCTCCCGCCGGTGTTTAATATGCAGAAAGTGGGGAGGGTAAGCACAAATATCTTGTCTGATCAGACGACACTATCCGACGCTAAATTGTTGACTCGTGTGTGCGCCGGGGACGACGCCTCATTTGAGACGCTCTTTCTGCGTCACTATGAACGGGTCTACACTGCCCTCTTTGCCCTGCTGGGCAACAAAGCCGATGCTGAAGATTTGGCGCAGCAGGCCTTTCTTAAGTTGTACCATGCGCCCGAACGACTCCGGCTGCAGGGCGATGAAACCAATGTCGCCGGCTGGCTCTACCGTGTGGCGATTAACGAGGGCTATAATGCCCTGCGCAGCCAGAAGCGACGCCTGGCCTGGCAGGAGCAATTCGCCCGCCTCTGGCCTTTCAGCGCCTCAATTCCCGATCCCGCCCAGGTGGCCGAGAGCCGAGACACGCAGACGCGGGTCCGCCAGATTCTACTGGACATGAAACCCCGTGACGCCAAATTGCTGTTGCTGCGCCACAGCGGCCTATCGTATGCAGAATTGGCGGCGGCGCTGGCCGTTGCCCCTGGTTCGGTGGGATCGCTGCTGACGCGGGCGGAGCGGGTTTTCAGAGATAAGTACCGGCGGACCTTCCCGGATAATAAGGGGTGAACGATGCGAGTGGCTGAAGAGATGTTAAGAGCTTATTTGGATGGGGAACTTTCGGCGGAAGAACGGGAGCAGGTGGACAAATATCTGGCCGCCTCCGCGGAAGCCCAGGCGACTCTGGCGCAGATGCGTCAAATGATGGAGGAGGTCAACCAGGCGCTGAGCCTGATAATGCCAAACGACGATACTACTTCAGCCGTTTCGTCGGCGCTGAAACGGTTACAGGCTCAGTTGGAGCCGGAGCGTCAAGTCACGCCGTCAGCCAACGGCCTACCTGCGAAAAACGCCTTGTTGACCGTCTGGGAATCCCCCTCCCTGCTGGCCGAGCTTAAAACTGATTTCAGAAAATTTCGTTACAACTGGAGACAATCTATGACCAAAGGCTTTGTATTCGCAGCAATCGCGAGTTTAGTGATCATCATCGGCAGTGCTATGGCTTTGGTGGTCTGGCCGGATTTGGGTTTACGGGTGGCCGAGCAAGTCCAACGGGTAGCTCCCTCAACAGGAGTGAATTTGCCGGTTACCGAAGATCAAAATAAACAAAGTATGCTTGTGGATGCTGCTAAAGCGGATAGGCCCGAACTACCCGCAGGAGTTGTGCCGGTATCGGCCCTGTTCAATACTGAAATTGAACTGGTCGGTTACAAATTGCAATCAGACACGCTGGCTCCCCAGGGCACGCTTGACCTGACGCTTTATTGGCGCAGCCTGCAGGCGGTGACCAAAGATTACACCGTATTTATTCACCTGACCGACGCTAACGGGCAGATCTTGAGCCAGGAGGACAGCCCTCCTGTTCAAGGTCAAACTCCCACCAG
>CAZRYD010000160.1:0-5715 GCA_964604225.1 uncultured Caldilineaceae bacterium | reverse complement strand
TCAATCTCAGTTCCCTCAAAGAACTTAATTTTGAATGGGTCAAGTTTCAAATGCCCTGGAAAGTAGTTGAACCAAGCCAGGGTAGCTATGAGTGGGCCTTATGGGATAAAGTGATCGAGGCTTATGCGGCTGAAGATATTAAAGTGACGCTCAATATTGTCAAAGCGCCGGATTGGGCCCGTCCGGTTGATGATGATAAAAGCGTCGAGGGGCCACCCGCCGACCCGGCCAAATACGCCGGTTTTGTAGCCAAAGTAGCCGACCGCTATCGAGGTAAGGTGCAGGCTATTGAAATTTGGGACGAGCAGAATCTCTGGTACAAAGCTGGGGGCAAGGGGCGGATCAATGCTGTCGATTACGTTAAACTCTTGCAACAGGCTTATGCGGCGATCAAAACCGCCAACCCGGAGATGCTGGTCATCAGTGGAGGCTTGACCCCGGCAGGCAATGTGGCTGACTTGGCAATTGACGATGTTGATTATCTCAAACAAATGTATGCCAACGGATTCAAAGACTCCTTTGACGCTTTAGGGGCGCATCCGTCCGGTTATAACTGTCCCGCCCTGGCCGATTGGCGCACGGTGACGCCGGAAGAGGCGGGGGCCGACTCCTTTCTTGAACCGTTTACCAATCGTCACCACAGTTGGTGCTTTTTGGGTACGCTGGAAGCCTACCATGAGATCATGGTGGCTAATGGCGACGGCGACAAGGCCATTGCCGTGACCGAATTTGGTTGGGCTGTTGGCGATAGTCCCCAACCCGGTTACAAATACGCACTTGATAACACCCCAACCGAACGGGCCAAGTGGCTGGTAGAGGCTTACCAATGGGGTAAAAAGCAAGGCTGGGTTGGTCCCATGATTCTCTGGAATTTGGATTATAGCCTCACCACGCCGGTGACTGAGTTGGGCTATTTTAGTATCTACTATACTTCAGCTTATGATGCCCTGGTTACGATGCCCAAATAAGATAACTCCAGGTGCGATGCACTTCGCTGGCGGGTGCGTCGCACCGAAACTTTCTCCCCAATTTGCCCGACTCTTCAAGGTTATGCTATAATTCCTCTTCGTGACTGGCGGCCAAGCCAGTGCTTTTTTTATAGACAAACTTAAACTAGAATAATTTCTGGCAAGAAAAAGCCTAAGACGTAAAGTGGAGCCAAAGGCTCCCTGGGGTAAAACGTAACGGTTAACTCTCTGGTAAATCATTACGCATCACGCATTACGTTTTATGAGTTACTGTCCTCTTGCCAATGAGGTATGAAAAAATGGCTCATGCAGTTGATTTAATCCAGGCAATCGAATACCAAGCTAGCCAGCAGATCAAAGATGAGCGGCCGGAGCTTCGCCCTGGCGACACGGTTAACGTGCACGTCCGCATTGTTGAAGGTAACCGCGAGCGCATCCAGGTTTTCCAGGGTGTCGTGGTTGCCATCAAAGGCGGCGGCATGAATAAATTCTTCACCGTCCGCCGCATTGCTGCTCACGGCATCGGGGTGGAGCGAACCTTCCTTTACTACTCGCCGCGTATTGAAAAAATCGAAGTATTGCGCCACGCTCAGGTACGCCGGGCCAAACTCTACTACCTGCGCGCTCGCAGCGGCAAGTCGGCCCGCCTGAAAGAAAAGCGCCTTCTCTAGCTTTGAGAGAAACTTGGAGGAAGGGAAAAATGGAGGAGTGGCAGGCTGGAAGATTGGATACTTCCATCTTAGCGCTTACCCTCCCACCTTCTGTGCCCAACTTGCACAAAGAAATAGCCCTGCGCGAGCAGGGTTTTTGTTTTGTTGCCGGTCTGGATGAAGCCGGTCGAGGTGCCTGGGCCGGGCCGGTTGTCGCTGCCGCTGTGATTCTGCCGCTCGACCGGCCCGATTTAGCTACGGTTTTGGCCGGCCTGGATGACTCTAAAAAATTGACTCCGGGCGAGCGAGACCAATATTTTGAGTTGATTCACCGCGTGGCACTGGCTGTTTCAGTGGGGCTGGCTTCGCCGGCGCTGGTGGACGAGGTGAATGTGCTGGAAGCTACCCGGCGGGCTATGCAGCAAGCTCTGACCCGTCTGAGCCAGCCGCCGGATTATCTACTACTCGACCATGTCCGCCTGTCGGCCGTCAACTTGCCCCAGGATGCTTTCCCCAAAGCCGATCAGATTTCCCTCACCGTAGCCGCCGCCTCAGTAATCGCCAAAGTGACCCGCGACCGCTTGATGGTTCAATACAGCCAGGAATACCCCAGTTACGCCTTTGAACGGCACAAAGGCTATGGCACTGCCATCCATCGGACGGCTTTGGCTGAACATGGCCCGTGCTCGCTGCATCGAATGAGTTTTGAGCCGATAAAAACGGGTCAAAACTCCTGCCCTAGCTCACCCGTTGTTGAGTGTCTCGACTAAGGCCGGTAATAAGCCGAGATGATCAAGTTGATAGTAGGCCCCTGGATTCACTTCTTGATCGGTGATGGTTTCATGCGCCCAGGTGAGATGATGCGGGATGTAAATGGCCTGGCCTCCAAGGGCGACCACCGGCAGAATATCTGACTTTAAAGAATTGCCGATCATCAGAAAACGCTGCGGTTCAATTTTATGTTTCGCCAAGAGTGCCTCGTAGCTATCTCTGGTCTTTTCGCTGACGATTTCGATAAATTTGAAGTAGGGCGCGAGACCTGACCGGGCAATTTTTGTTTCCTGATCAAATAAGTCACCCTTTGTTATAATCATTAATTTATGGGATGCGGACAACTTGGCTACCGTTTCCTCGGCGTGTTCAAGAAGCTGTACTTCGGCTCTCAGCATCTCCTTGACAAAATCAATGATCTCTTGAATTTCTCTGCCCTGGATGCGGCCTTCAGTTAGTTCGATAGCCGTTTCAATCATGGACAGTGTGAATCCTTTGGGGCCATATCCAAAATAGGGGAGGTTTCGGATCTCCGCTTCGTAAAGTTTCTGCTCAACCCACTCGGTCTGGTGATAGCTTGACAGCAGTCGCTTGAATTTGTCCTGGGTCATCGAATATAACTTTTCGTTGTGCCACAGGGTATCATCAGCATCAAAGGCAATTAGGTCAAACATGAATTAAAAGTGCTCCTATGTTTACAAGCGCAGCATCAATTCCGCTACCAAGGCTGCTCGGAGCGGTAGCGCCTCTAAAACAACGTATTCTGACAGCGCGTGAGCCCCGTAACCCAACGCACCCAACCCGTCGAGTGTGGGCACACCCAGGGCAGAGGTAAAATTGCCGTCGCTGCCGCCGCCGGAGCCGATTTTGTCCACCTCAAACCCCAATTCGTGAGCGATAGCTCGCGCCTTTTCAAACAGCGCCAGGCCGGCCGGGGTTTCCTCAAACGGCCAACGATTGATGCCGCCGCTCAGACGAACCTGGCAGCCGGACAGTTGGGGCTGCAAGCCCAGAATCTTCTCGGTCAACTCCTCACCGTCGGCGCGAGTCATTACTCGCAAATCAATCTCGGCGCTGGCCTGCGGAGCGATGATATTGGGCCGCTCGCCGCCGCTAATCACCCCCACGTTGACCGTAATACCGCGTGCCATATCGGTCATCTGGTGCAGAGTCTGAATTTGGCGGGCCAACTCTTCGATGGCGCTGACGCCCTTGTCGGGGTCAACCCCGGCATGCGCAGCCACACCCGTAATATCCAGATCAAAGCGCCCCACCCCTTTGCGCCAGGTGGTCAGCGGCCCGTTGCGCGAGCCTTCCAGTACCAGGCAATAGCTGCTCCGGCGAGCCTCAGCCTCGATCAGTTCTCGCGAGGTGGGGCTGCCGATTTCCTCATCGCTGGTGAGCAGATAGACCAGTTTGTGAGGCGGCTTCAACCCCAGATGATGAATCGCTTTGAGGGCAAATAGGCTATTCAGCGTGCCGGCTTTCATATCGTAGATGCCGGGACCTTTGCCTTGTCCATTTTCGATGGTAAAGGGACGCTTTTGGGCTTCGCCCAGCGGCCAGACAGTATCAAAGTGGCACAATACCAAAATCTGCTGGTTGCCATCACCGTAAGTTATCGTGTAATGGTCGCCCATCTCCGGCTGAGGGTGGACCGCTGCCAGCACCCCGCCTGCCGCCACAAAAGCCTGGGCGATCATTTGGCCCATCATATCCACAGCAGGTTTGTTGTAAGTGGGCGAGTCCTGGTTGACCCATTGCGCCAGCATGTCCACCATAGCTGGCTGCTGGTCTTGCAGATAAGTCAAAATTTGGCTCATGGCTCAAGGTCCGTATTGGTAATAGGACGGGTATATTCCGCCATAATGACAATTTGTGTGCCCAGAAATTGGCCGTGATTCTGGTGAAAGACAAACCCATATCCCTCGTAAAATTTGCGGGCGGCGCTGTTGCTGGCCTGAACCGAAACGAAACACTGCTGCATCTGGGCTTGGGCCAGGGCGGCGAAGCCGGTTTTTAAAATGGCCGTGCCGATGCCCTCATGCTGGTACTCCGGCAGCACGTACAGTCGCACCAATTCGGCCCGGCGTTGGGTGGGGTGATAGCGCTGTAAAAAGTGACCAAACCCCACGACCTCACCCTTCAATTCGGCTACATAAAACCAATGGCCCGGCGAATCCACCGCATCGGCCAGATTCTCAGGCTTGTAAGAGCGTTCCAGAAATTCGCGCCGATTTTCGGGGGCGATGGTTTGATTGTAAGTAGCATCCCAGGTAACGCGAGCTACATGGGCTACCTGAGGCAAGTCGGCATGGGTCACTAACCTGATAATTAAACCTTCGGGTGGATTTAATAAAAATGGGTGGGCCAAATTTTCTTCCATAAGAAGTTCCTTCAATTAAACGCCAATAATAGCACAGCTTGTGCTATTAGAGAATTTCAGCCGGAACTTCTAGGAAAAAAGTAGGGGACAGAAGAGGTTTTATTCGTCGCGCACACCGGTTTCCCACGACGAAAAATCTGAGGTGGTGGGCAGGGTAATGCGCTCCATTTTGTAAATGTTGGGCATCTGCGGTTCGGTGCTGCGGGCGAAGCCGGTAACGACGTAGCCGCGCTTGAAGTAGGTTTCAAAAATATCGCGGGTCGACTCACGCCAGCCGCGAGCAATGCCCAGATCAACCCTTTTGATAGCGTTGAGATCGGGCGGAATTTGGATCAACAGTACATCGTCGTCCATTTCCAAATCTTGAGCCATCGGGCGAGGTAGATTGCCTTCCCAGGAAGCAAAATTAACAAAGCGATGTTTATCGTCTTTGAGCCACTCTTCGGCGCGGGGGCGCGGCTTGGTGCTGCGAATACGCTCGCGTACCCGGTCGCTCATCAATTCCCATTCTAGCAAGAAACGGTCGGTGGAGAGGCCCACCTGCAAAGGGTTGTTGACTGCACCGTAGATGTCACGGGCATAATGGCGCACAACCCCGCCCAACTTTTCAATGTTGAGGGTCGCATTTTTACCCAGTAACGGATCGTACGTCCAGACGATCAGGTCAATGCCCTGCCGCAGCATCTGGTCTCGCTGGGCCAATTTGAGCTTCATGCCAATGCCCAGCCCTTGATACTGGGGCAAAACCCCCATACGCTGCGAGAAGTGGTATAGTTTGGAGCCTGACATGCCCAGGTAGCCATAGACAAACCCCACCAAATCTCCGCCAAGATAAGCCCCCAGCAGCACCCCGCCATTATGGGCCACTGAGATGAGTTGGGTATAGGGGAAAACCATCAAATCAGTAAAGCCCCAGGTGGCCCGCTGAATCTCGTGGCAT
>CAZRYD010000159.1:0-14568 GCA_964604225.1 uncultured Caldilineaceae bacterium | reverse complement strand
CCGCCGGTATGCAAAAACAACACCCGGTGCTGTCGCTTGATTTGCCCGCGCCGGATCAGGTCAATCAACCCGGCCATAGCCTTGCCGCTGTAGACCGGGTCGAGCATAATCCCCTCGGTTTGAGCCACGAGCCGGATGGCTTCGATCCCTGCGGAGGTTGGAATGCCGTAGCCCGGTCCAATATAGTCGTCATTAACCCTGATGTCGTCTGGGGATAAGGCCAGGTTAAGGCCAAGCAGGGTGATGGCCTCCTGAGCCAGCTTTTCGATTCGGGCCAAACATTCAGGGCGCGGGCGGCTGACGGTTATGCCCAATATCTGGTAGCCCGGCTGCAACCATTTAGCCCCCACCGATAATCCAGCCTGGGTGCCGCACGAGCCGGTGGCGCAAACCAGATAATCAAATTGGAGTTTCTGCTCCACTAACTGGGCCAGCAGTTCCAACGAAGCGGCCACGTAGCCTACGCTGCCCAGACCCGACGCTCCGCCCCGGCCAATCACATAAGGTCGCCGGCCTTCCCGCTCCAATCGCTCCGCCTCGGCCACGATACGCGCGTCTAATTGGGAGCGATCTGGATTATCCGTAAAAATGACTTCCGCCCCAAGCAGCTCATCGAGCAAAAGATTACCCTGGATTTCCGGCGGTCGGGAGCCATGCAGTACGGCCACTCCTTTCAGCCCCAGCCTGGCGGCGACGGCCATCGTAGTCCGCACGTGATTCGACTGCGCTCCAGCTCCGGTCACCAGAGTGTCGGCGCCCTGGGCCAGCGCCTCCGCGGCCAAAAATTCCAGCTTGCGGATTTTATTACCGCCCAAACCAAAACCAGTCAAATCGTCCCGCTTGAACCAGATTTCTGGCCCGTCCAGGGTTATGCTCAAGCGCTCGGCAAAGTGCAGCGGGGTCGGCAGGGTGGCTAAATGGACGCGCGGTAGTGAAGTTAACTTCATCGCGCTCCTCCCATTTCGGTTTCATCCCTGGCCCGGTCAGCTTGGGTTAAGGCAGCGACTCGATCCACAAATTCGGGGCATAATCCTAGCTGCCGCTGGTAATCAAACAAAACCTCGATCTCCTGGACGGTCAGATGAGCTGTGACCTGCTCATTCTCAAGAATGGCTTCTTTCAAGGGACGACCCGCTTCAAAGGCGTGCATGGCCGTGCTGTAGACAATAGCGTGAGCTGTCTGCTTGCCGACTTTTTGGGCCAGGGCCAGCATAACTCCTTCGGATAAAACGTAGCCCTGGGTGGCTTCTAAGTTGCGGCGCATCGAAACTTTGTCTACCTGTACGTTGGCGCACATAAGTTTGGCCAAATGTAACAGCGTCCCGGCCATCGTGCAGGTAGGACCGATCAAGGCCCACTCCGCTTTCCAGGAGCGCCCATCCCGCTCGTGGTCGTGCACCAGGTTTTCGGCCAGACAACTGGCATTGTGGCGAATGAGGCGGGCCAGGGTACCCAGGTGCTCGGCAATCTCCGGGTTGCGCTTGTGGGGCATGGTGATGCTGCCGACGGTGCCGTTCACAAACCCTTCCCGCACCTCAGCCAACTCCGGGCGTTGCAGGTTGTAGATTTCGTGGCCGATTTTATCAAAGGTGGCGGCCATGAGCGCCAGTAGATTGATAAATTCCACCTGGGTATCGCGGGTTGTGTTCCAGACAATATCGGGTGGGCGCAGGCCCAATTTGGCAAAAAAATGCTCTTGCAAGGCCAGGCCCTTCTCCCCAAAAGATGACAGCGACCCCACCCCACCCGCTAACTGCCCCTGGCCCAGGCGTTGGCGGATCTCCTTCAGCCGCTCGATGTGGCGGCGAATTTCACGCAGCCAGACGGCGACTTTAAACCCGAACGTAATCGGTAGTCCCGGCTGGCCGTGAGTGCGGCCGGACATGGGTGTGTCTCGGTGGGCGACAGCCAGGGCGAGCAGCGTAGCCTCGAGATCACGCAAATCACGCCAGACAATCGTCCACACTTTGAGTAGGGCCGTTGCCAGCCAGGTGTCGGTAATATCCTGCACCGTCGCGCCGTAATAAAGCCATTCCCCGGCTACCGGCGAGCACAGCTTTTTTAACTCCCGGATCAGGCCCAGGGTTGAATGGCCGGTTTCCTGATACCCCTGCCGGAGCGCGGCCAGACTCAACAATTCAACCCGGCAGACCCGCCGAATTTCCGGTACCACTTCCGCCGGAATAACCCCGACTTCGGCCTGGGCTTCAGCCAGGGCGGCAATGACCTCCAGCCAGCCCTGGGTACGCGGCACATCATCAAAAATGGCCTGCATCTCCTCAGTGCTCCAGGCCCCGCTGTAGATGTGGGAATCAATCAGATGAATAGGCATCGCTTCACCTCTTTCTCTTGGCCAGAGCTTGGGCCTGGGCCAGTAATTGCCTTGTGGCCGCTGTAATCCTGTTTTCTTTTTCCAAGCGCCAGGCGGCTGAAGTAGCCACCGTGGCTCGATAGGTAACGATCATGGCCTGGACTGCCTGAGGGGCTGCGCCACCAACCCCGCTGCGGGTCTGAACGATGGCCCAAGGTTCTGTCGCAGCCGCGATTTGCTCCACTGTCAAATTGAGCCTTCGACCCATAACGTTCTGAGCCGCTTGATCCAACAACTCAGGCGTAAAAGGTTGACTCGCTGGTGCAGCCAGCCGCACCGCCTGCCCAACAATCCGGTGGGCGGTGTGCGTATCGAGGCCAGCAGCCAGCATAATGAACTCGGCCAGATCGGTGGCGCCGCTGTAACCCTGCCCGGCACGTTGAGCCAGCATTTCTCCATTGATCGTCAACCCGGCGACAGTTCCGGTCAATAATTTTACTGCTTGTCCTGTTTGTTCCAACGCCCGGGGCACATCACCGTAGGCAAAAATACGATTGTCAATCTGGCCTGATGGGGTCATCTGCAAGGCGGCAACACTAACCATCCGCCCGATCATCTCGCGGGCTACACCACGGACAAAAGCGAGGCTGTACGGATTCTTTTTCTGCGGCATAATGACACTGATGCGCGAGTGGCGATCGGCCAATTCAATGTAGTCAAATTCGGCGGTGGCCCAGAGCTGCAAATCTTCGGCCAGGCGGTCGGCGTTGGCCAGCAGGGCCACGAGGGTGCTCATCACTTCAATCGACGTATCGGGCTGCCACATGGCGTCGCGGGTATGCAACGCCACGCCGTCAAAACCGAGCAACTCGGCCAGGCGGTCGCGGTTGAGCGGCAGGCGGGAGCCGTTAGTGCTGCCTGCTCCGGCCGGGCTGAGGTTAATATGTTCAAAAGCGCCGCGCAGCCGGGCCAGGTCACGGGTCATGGGCTGGACAAAGGTGAGCAGGTAATGAGCCAGGGTGGTCGGGTGGGCTGTTTGTAGGTAGGTGTAATCGGGCATGACGGTTTGCTGATGCGTCTCGGTCAAATCAAGCAATGTTGTCATCAAATCGAGCAACGCGCTGGTCAGGTTTAGTAGACGCTCGCGCACTAGCAGCAAATAGGCCAGGGTGGAAACTTCGCGGCGGGGCCGGCCCGCCTGCAACCAGCCGGCCACCTCCGGTGCGATTTGCCGCAGTACGTATTCGCGGTTGTTATAGGCGTCGCCTCGGGCTGGGTCAAAGGGAAACTGGGTTGGCGGAATTTGATACAATTCCAGCAGCGCTGCCAGTAAGTTGGCTCCAATAGCGGGTGGAATCAGGCCGGCTTCGATCAGCATCACGGCGTGGGCCAGGTCGGCCTGGCTCATCGCGTGGTAGAGCAGGGGGCCGTCACCGGTTTCCAGGGCAAAGGCTGAAGTTATCAATTCCGGAGCCGGGCCTTCATTAAGCCGGTCACCCAGGCCCAAATGTCCCTGCGGCTCAGACATCGCTCGCCTCTCCTGCCGAAACAAGAGCCTTTAACCCTGCTTCAACCTGGGCGAGATTAGCCCCCCAGGGAACAATGACCCGCTTGCCATCCACTTCGAACCCTTCTTCCAGCAGGCAGCACTTGAGCAAGGTGGGTGTGCCGTCGTCTGGAGCCAGGCGGCGGGGACACATCTCTACCCGAGGCGCATCGTCGCCGTAGAAGTGGCGGTGGATCTGGCGGCTGCGCTCGCAGGCAATCATGGTCCAGTTGTGGCGTTCGGGGTGCTCGTCCAGAAAATAAGTGGGCGCAGCGAAATTCAGCCCGGAGGCGCGGCAAGGAATCAGATAAGCTTCGGCCTCGGGGGCCTGGGCGGCCAGATCGCGCAGGTCAAAAAAGTGCGGAACTAGTTGCAGTGGCGGCAGCGCCTCGGCATAAGTGAGCACCTGCTGCGCCAAAGCCAACAATTTGGGCGGATTGGGCGGCGTGACTTCGACGACCCGAATTTTAAGGGGGTTGGGCCGGTGGATGAAGTTGACGTGGCCGTACATGCCGTGTACCACCAGAGTCGCTTCCGAGTCAAGTCCCAGGATCAGAGCTTTCGCCGCCAGAGCATTGGGATTACCGGGGTCTACGGACTCATCTTCCACTAGAACACAGGTATCGGGCAGAGCCAGTACCTCAACCGCCGTGATAGGACTAAAAAGTAGCTCTTCACTCGCCCGGTCGACGGCAGCTACGGCGCAGGTATCACCCTGTTCCAACACCACGTAGCACGTGCGGCGGTAGGAGTCTTTACCCAGCAGGTAAGCTCCAATCGCCTCGGGGGTCATTGGGCCGGTATAGGGCTGCACACTGACCTGGCGATAGGGTAGGGGAACCAGATTTTGATGGGCAGGGGAAATTTCTCTAATGGCTGCCATCGTTCACCGCCCCTACAGGTAATTCCTCTTGCAAGCGCTCAACCGATTCGGTTGGTATGGTCAAACCCGCTTTCAGCGCGTGTTGATGTAATGAGGCTAACATGCTGCCGGGGTCTAGCAGGGCCTGGGCCGAGAAGGACATCCCGGCGGCAGCAGGTGGCGGAGGAGCGGACTGCTCTCTGCCCAAATGGTCAACAGGTGACTGGGCTGCTTTGGCCTCAGCTAAGCGGGTGACGGCGCCATAGATCATATCGAGACGCTGATTCACCTGTTCGATTTGCTGCTGGAGCTGAGTCATCTCTGCGGTCAGTTGAGTTAAAGTAACATTATCGTTCATCATAACTTCCCCTGTTGTGAAACGTGATGCGTGATACGTGATGATTCCAGGTTAAAAACCCTCACGTATCACGTTTCACGTATTATTTGATCAATACACACCGCGATTGAACTTGGGCGCGGGTAGGTATTCCCACTCCTCGCCGGTGCGATACTTGGCGGCAATGTCCATGCATTTGGCGGCATATTCAAAGGCGTAGGGGATGCCGGGGCCACCGGGGACAAAACCGGCGGCGATCATGCCCACGGCAGCGGCCTCAAAGATCTCGGCGTCGGTCGCGCCCGCTTCGATGGCCGGGAGGACGTGGATGATGCAGCGCGGGGAGCAGTAGGCGACGCCGGTCGACATGAACATCAGCTCTTTAATTTTCTGGGGCAGCGCGCCGCTGCCAAAAATGGTGGCATAGAAATCGGCAAAGGTTTGGCCGGCAGGTGGGGCGATCTGATTAACGGTAGCGAACATGCGCGGCAGAAAGCCCATTTTTTCTTTCATATAAGTGTTGGTTTCTTGAGGGGTCATTTTAATTTTCTCCTTTGTTAAGAATTGTAATTTGTTTGATATTTATAAATGAAAGTCTGTTGAGATTACCAGAGGTTCGGCTTTGCGTTTCACTTGGAAGCGGTCTCACATCCACCCTCCTGAACTATTATTGAGCCGAGTTACCCTTATTCGATTTCGATCAAATGCTCTCCTTTCCTGATTGACTGCCAGCGTTGTTTGTCATTTGGAGATGTCACCCATCAATCAATTCTGTTTTCTATGTGTCTGAGCCGAGTATACCTCTCAGCCGTACCGCAGACGTACCAGAAAACGCACCACAAAATGCACCACTGGACGAATTTTATGCGGCGTACTCGATGGATGGCGGCAAGGTCATCATCTCCACTTGAGGCGGGGCAAAGTGGCGGAAGGTTTCAAAGCGCAAACCACAGCGCATCGCTTCCAATCCCAAGACATCGTTGGGTTTAACATTACCCAGGTTGACATTCGGCCCGCCGCGTAAAATCAGGGCCGACTGCTGGCTGGGCAGCGGCGCTTCCCACATGACCTCGTCCTGGTTGTCACCCAGATGCTTGATGATAGCCGCCATCTCGTCTCCACGCAGCCGCCCTTCGTCATCGTAGATGCCGATCCCCCGGCCGGCCTCGCGGGCCTCGACGATCACCTTTTCCGCGCCCAAAGCCAGATCGCTGGCAATCTGCTCGGCCAGCTCTGCTGGCGGAGTGTACAGGGTAGGGTCTTTTTTACCCACTTCGGTGATGACTTTTAGCCCCGCATCGAGAGCTTGCTTGATGCAATCATTCCGCACCGGACGCGGGATGGGGATAGTGCCATCAGAAATTTCGAGAGCAGTAAAGCCCAGCGCCCTGGCCCGGCGGACAAATTGAGGGTAAACACCCTGAAACAGGGCCACTTCCATCAGGGTGCCGCCGGGATAGATGTCTACCTTGTGCGCCCGCACCAGTTCGATCTTGCGGCGCAGCAATGTCTCATCCACAAAAACGCTGGTGCCGAAGCTGAGCTTGATGTAATCAATGTAATCACTGTTCAAGGCCAGCAGGTCTTGGGTATCATTGAGACCCTGACAGCGGTCAAGGATCATGGTCAGCCCTTGCTGACGCGGTTTGACGGCAATCCGGCCAGGAGCCAGCGGATAGATCAGGTTGCCCCACGCTTTTGTTTTCATAAGAACCTCCTCTGTAAGTAGTAGACGGTAAACGGTAGAGAGTAGACGGGGGCAATCTATGCCCTGCGACTTTGCTACTCTGCTACCTTATTCGATAAAGGCCGCTATCTTACTGCCGGAGAGTGCCGGCGAAATCGAAGCCGAAGTTGGTTGGCGCAAGAGCGCCGCCGAGTCGACGCGCTCAGCCACTACCGTAGCCGGCCAGCGTAGATCGTCGTTGGTAATCATTTCCCAGACTCCCTGGGTTGCCTGGCGTAAGCGTTGTTGGAACCTCTGGGCCAACCCGGTCAGGTTCCCCCGAACCCGCTGCTCCGCCAGGCAGTCGGCCAATCCCTCCAGCCCTAACAGAGCCGAGGTCATTCCTTGCGCATGCACCGGGCTGACCGCGCAGACGGCGTCGCCGCAGACCAGGAAGCCTTCCAGATAGCGTGGCAGCTCGTCGTAGTGACGCAGCCGGTTTCCGGTATTCCGAAAGCCATAGATGCTGGAGAGCGGTTCCGCCGCTTGGATGGCCTCGTAGATGTGCGGGCTGGGTAGGCTGCGGGCAAAGGCCAGGAAGCCCGCTTCGTCGGTGGGTGGATAGTCGCGGGACACGCCGATTAAGGTCACGTACCAGCGGTCGTCCTCGATGGGTGAGATCAAGCCTCCCCGGGTACCGTCGGGCGGGGTGCGCCGGACCCGCAGTAAACTCCAGTTCCCGGCAAAGCCGGGCGGCCGCCGGTAAATACGGGTGGTGTAGCCGGTAAAGGGATCAATAATAGTTTCTTGCGGTGGGGTGTAGCCCAGGCCCGCCAGCCACTGCGGCGCGCGCGAGCCTCGCCCGCTGGCATCCACCACCAGTTGGGCCGGCAGGGTGACTTCGGCTGAGACTGACCCGCGGCGGCGCAAACGGACCCCGGTGACTTGCTGGCGATGCGGGTCAACCATCAGGCCTAAAACATCGTGCCCCTGGAGAATACGCACGCTGGAGCGGGCTGCCACCCGTTGATAGAGGGTGCTTTCCAATAAAGGCCGGCTGCAACTCAAACAGGTCAGGTCATCGTGCCAGGCCCCGTCTTGAAAAAAGGTTGTCTCCGGGCCGCTGTTGATGAAGGTGGCCCCGGCGGTCAGCAGGGCCGCGTTCAACCCCGGAAAGAGTTGTTCCAGGATGGCCTGGCCCGGCGGCAGTAGTAAATGAGCATGCCGGCCTTGAGGCGCGCCCCGGCGGAAATCGGCTATCGCCGGCAAACGGTCCCGCTCGACCAGGGTAACGCGGGCAAAGTGATCGCTCAGGACGCGGGCCGCGGTCAGTCCGGCGATACTGCTGCCGATGACAATGGCGTGGCCAAAAACAGTCTGTTTGTAGCGGTGATTGGTTGATGAGTGCGTCTTCATAGGTTTGCCTCCTTTAGCTCCTTGGAGTTTCAAGGAAACGCTCTGGCTTTCGGATCAAGGTGGCCTGACAAGTCAGAGCGTTCTGCGGGATCATCCAATTCTTATTAATTAAACTTATATCCCACGCCGGCAACATACCAGGTGGGCTGGGGCTGGATCACGCCGTGCTGTTTAAATTGGTGCAGCAAATTGAGCGTGATGAGCCGATCTTGCAACCTGGCTTCTTCAGCAGTTAAGGTGGTGATGGCATTTTTTACACCTTCGTACTCGGCCTGGATTTCTTGGATAGTTTTAGTCATTGTTTAGGTCCTTTCTTTTTTATAAATGATTGAAATTCGCACAACATCAGTTGATGTTATGCGCTCACTATACCTGCCCAACGCACCGCAAACGCTGCTATTAGCGCACCAAAAAACGTTCCACAAAAATTGATTGATTTTTTCTGGCGTCATTGGTATAATCTGTCTGACATCAAGGGGGGATTACCAATGGCTGGCTTGAAACTCTCTCTCCTCGGCCCGCCGCGAGTAGAGCTTAATGGCATGCCAGTTGACATCCAGCGCCGCAAAGCCCTGGCGATGCTGGTTTACCTGGCCGTCAGCCGTCAAGCCCATAGCCGTGATGCGCTGGCAACCTTCTTCTGGCCCGAGTTGGATCAACAGCGCGGCCGGGCTTATTTGCGGCGCGACCTGGCCACACTCAACACCAGTCTGCCCGGCAACTGGCTCAGCGCCGACCGGGAAACGGTCGAGTTGAACCGCGAGGCTGATCTCTGGTTGGATGCCGAGCAGTTCCAGCATCTCCTGGCCGCCTGCCGGGAACACGGCCACGCCCCGGAAAATGTCTGCGCCGAATGTGTCCCCCTCCTCATCGAAGCCGCCGCTCTCTATACCGGCGATTTTCTGGCCGGGTTTACCCTGCGTGATAGTCCTGAATTTGATGATTGGCAGTTCTTTCAAACAGAGAGTCTGCGCCAGGAATTGGCGACAGCCTTGGAGCGGCTGGTGCGAGGGTTGAACGCCCAGGGCAAAGCCGAGGCGGCCATTCCGTACGCCCGGCGCTGGGTGGCGCTCGATCCGCTGCGCGAACCGGCCCAGCGCCAATTGATTCAGGTGTATGACCAGGCGGGACAGCCGGCCGCCGCGTTGCGGCAGTATGAAGAGTACGTCAAGCTGCTGGAGGAGGAGTTAGGTTTGCCGCCGGAAGAGGAAACGACCACTCTGTACGAAGCCATTAAGGCTAAACGTATTTTCGCCCCCTTCATCAAGGCGGAGGAGCAGCGGAGCAAAAAAGCGGCAGAACGAAAAAAGGCTGAGAAGCAGAAATTACCAGGCGCGCCAACAGAAGCGCCGGCTACCGGAAGTTTCCATATCTCTGTCGGCGTACCAACCTTAACAGGAGAAGGCCCAACCTCAGCCAAGCGTGAAAGTCCCAGTGTTATGGCCACATCGCCCTCACTGGCGCAGCAAATCCGCTATTGCCGCACTGCTGATGGGGTTCGCCTGGCCTATGTGACGGTGGGGCAAGGCCCGCCCCTGATCAAAACGGCCAACTGGCTCTGTCACCTGGAGTACGAGTGGCAAAGCCCGGTCTGGCGACATTGGCTGGAAGGACTGGCCCGGCAGCATACCCTCATTCGCTACGACAAGCGGGGCTGTGGCCTCTCAGACCGAGAGGTTGCAGAGTTTGCCTTGCCCGCTCAGGTAGCAGACCTGGAAACGGTGGTGGACACACTGGGGTTGAACCGCTTTCCTCTGCTTGGCCTCTCCGGGGGCGGCCCGGTTGCCCTGGCTTATGCCGTGCGCCATCCTGAAAAGGTCAGCCACCTGATTCTGTATGGCAGCTATGTGCGCGGCCGGCTAAAGCGCAGCCAGACGATGGAGCAGCTCGAAGAGACCCAGATGCTACTCAAGGTGATGGAGCTGGGCTGGGGCAAGGCCAATCCGGCCTTCCGCCAGGTCTATACCGGCCTCTTTATCCCGGAGGGTACCGCCGAGCAGATGCACTGGTTTAACGATCTACAGCGGATATCTACCTCGCCGGAGGTCGCCGTGCGCATGGCTATTGCCTCCTTCTCGGTAGACATAAGCGACCTAGCCCCCCAGGTCACTGTGCCAACGCTTGTGTTCCACGCCCGCGACGATGCAGTGACGCCCCTGGCCCAGAGCCGCCACCTGGCCGACCTGATTCCGGGGGCGCGGTTGGTAATCCTTGAGAGCAAAAACCATATTTTACTGGAACACGAACCGGCCTGGCTACAATTTCTGGCCGAAGTGCATCAATTTCTAGGGGTAGAACCAGGGGAACAGTCCAATCAAACAATATTGCCAACTCCACCACTTTCGCTTCGCCCGGATTTTACGGTTCCAACCTCGCCGGATCACATACCATCACAAACAATGCCCTTTGTTGGCCGTGAGCGAGAGTATGCCCAATTGATCGAAAGGCTAAAAAACGTCGCCAGCGGAACAGGGGGCGTAGTCTTGATCGAAGGCGAACCCGGCATCGGCAAGAGCCGGTTAGTCGAAGAAGTGGTTCGAACTGCACAGAATCAAGGCGTCGTCGTTCTCTTGTCGAAATGTTATGAGATCGAGCAACGTATGCCTTACCAGACGGTCATTGACCTGGTTTATCAGGCGCTCTTTGATTGCCCCAGCGAAAGCTTTCAACACCTTCCAGCCAGTATACTGGCCGAACTCGCCTTCCTGGTGCCGGAAATTGAGCAGGTCTTCCCGAATCTTCCAGCCCTGCCAGCCGGTTTGGACCAGGCTCGTCAGGCCCGTCTATTCCGAACTTTGCAGCAGTTCTTGACTGCGGCCGCCGGGGAGAAGGGCTTGATATTGGTTGTTGACGACCTTCATTGGGCGGATGAAGTAACCCTTCAGTTTCTGCCTTACTTAGCGCGACATATCGCCAACCAGCCTGTCCTGCTGATCGGTACCTTTCGCAGCGAGGAAGCAGCCGCCAATGAGCAACTTTCAGCCTATCTACACACCTTGTTACAGGAGCCGCACAGTTCACACCTGGTGTTAAATCGCCTTTCGCTTGAAGATGCCAGGGCGTTGGTTGCGTCGCTGCCCACTCCTGCCCCCCAAGCAGCCGAGTTAGGACAGTGGCTCTATCGTGAAACAGAGGGCAATCCGCTCTTTCTGATCTCGATCCTGCAATCGCTCCAGGAACAGAACATCCTCCAGGAAGATGACCCAACTTGGCAGGTCAACCTTCAACTGCTGCAGACAGCTACCAGCGAACTGACCCTGCCAGAAGCGCTGCGTGAAGCGGTTCGTAATCGCCTCCGTCGCATTTCGAAACGAGCGCGCACTATCTTGGAGGTAGCGGCTGTCTATGGTCGAAGATTTGATTTGCCGGTCTTAAGCACTGTAATCGCTGAGAGCGAGTTGCCATTACTGGACATGGTGGAGGAATTGACGACTCGCCAACTGCTGTGCGAGGATGAAGACGGTCATTATGACTTCTTCCACGACAAAATTCGCGAGGTTGCCTATTATGATCTAAGCATGATGCGCTGCACGCTGCTGCATCGGCGGGTCGCCGAAGCCCTGGAGGCGCGAGGTAATCATCTACCCGGCGCCTTGGCCGAGCATTTTGAAAAAGGTCAAACATGGGACAAGGCGATCACTTATCTGGCCCAGGCCGCCGAGCAAGCGCGCCAGCTATTTGCGATGCCGGAAGCGCTCCATTTCTACGATCGGGCCATAGCTTTGGCTGAACAACATCCCGGCGCTGCCGGCCAGAGGGCGGTCCTCGATTTATACGAACAGCGAGGTAAAGCCCGTGGGCTGATTGGCGGAATGGCTGACGAAGCGGTGGCCGACCTGGCTCTCGTTCTGGAGGCAGCTCGAGCCGCAGGGGAGCCGGATAAGGAACGGGATTTGCTCATCCACATGGGGCAGGTTTATCGCCGCGTTGACCAATATGATCGTGCTTTATATTATCTTGAAGAGGGGCTTAAACTTGCCCGACAGCGGGGAGATCAGCAGAGCGTGGTTGACGCCCTTTACCATCTCGGTACGGTCGCCTGGAGTCAAGGTTACAATGATAAAGCTCTGATTTACCATCAAGAAGCCGTTGATATCTGCCGGCAGTTGGGTTTGACCAATCTGGTTGCCGTCCAAGCCCTCCACGGGCTGGGCGAAGCGCGGTGGCTGTCAGGCGATGCCAAAGGAGGCATTGAACTTTATGAAGAGTCTTTGACTTTAGCCCGGCAGATTCGAGACAAAAGTTATGAGTGTGAAAACCTGGATAACATCGGCTACGCTTCCCAGGGCCTGCATGGCGTTGCCGACTATCAACGGGCAGAACAAATCTTAAAAGAGGGCTTGGAAATAAGCCGGGCCGCCCATCTGGAGTGGCATTTTGTGATTGCCCTGGCTCATTTGGCCCTGAACCATGCCGGCAAAGGTGATTTTCAGCAAGCGATTACCTTTATCAATCAAAGTATTGATTTAACTGAAGCGATCGGCGCGAAACGGTTGCAATCCACCTATACCTGGGCACGCGGATTCCTGTGGCTAGAACTCAATTTACTTGAACGAGCTGAAGCCGATCTCACCCAGGCCATTGCCTTGGCCCGGCAAACTCACGCGGGTGATTGGTTACCCCGGCTGCAAGCCGATTTTGCGATCAGCCAACTGCGCCTGGGGCATCTGGAGGTTGAGCATGAGTTGCAAGTTTCTGTGGCTCATGCCCTCAGGCATAGAATGGAAATCCACGCCACTCGCTGTCTAGAAGCATTGGCCGAGGTGGCCCTGGCTAAGGGGGAGGCGCATCAAGCTCTCGCCTACACTGGACAGCTATGGGAGCTGGCTGAGCGGCATGACCTGCGCGAAATCATGGCGCGGGCGCTTCATTGGCGGGGGATGGCGCTGCTAACGCTTGAGCAATTTGAAACGGCGGCTGCAACGTTGCAGCAGGCCCTCGAAATAGCGGAGGGATACGGCCGAATTCGCCTGGTATGGCAGCTCCATGCGGCTCTGGCCCAGTTGTATCGAGCGCAGAAACAAGAGGAAAAAGCTGCCGATCACGATGCCCTGGTGCAGCAGATTGTCCGCCGAGTTGCGGCCAATCTGGAGGAGGCTGAATTACGGGCTGGTTTACCGTTGGCCGATACCCGACAACCGAAAGCTGTTGAACCTGCTGGACAAAACAAGGTTCAGCAACCCCTTGACGAGGATGAGGGTCCGAATGGCTCTGCATGGGCAAGTGGCTCATTAGAAGATGAGGTAATGGAGATACTGGAAAAGAAGCCGGCCTTGACACCTGTCTCGGACGCTCTATCTACACTAATCGGTCAACGCTTCGTTCAGGAAGACCTCATCGCCACCGGCGGTATGGGGCAGGTCTTCCTGGGGCGGGACATCCAAACCGGCCAGCCGGTGGCGATTAAGCGGCTAAGGCCGGAATTGGTCACCCACCACCCCGAAGCCATCCAACGACTCATCCGCGAAGGCGAAATTTTACGTCAATTGAACCATCCCAATATTGTGAAAGTGCTGGCTATGCTTGAAGGCACGGGTGAGCCAATGATTGTGATGGAGTATGTCCCCGGCGGCTCATTGAAAGACCTGCTCGACCGGCAGCCCCAATTGCCCCTAGAGCGTGCGCTGCATATCGGCCTGGAACTGGCCGATGCCCTCGCCCGCGTCCATCACCTGGGCATCCTCCATCGTGACCTCAAACCGGCTAACGTGCTGCTGGCTGCCGATGGCGCCCCCTGCCTGACCGATTTTGGCGTAGCTTACCTGGCCCAGAAAGAGAGCAAGCTGACCCAGGAAGGAGCTATTTTAGGTACAACGGCCTATCTCAGCCCGGAAGCCTGGCGCGGCGAAGTATTAGACGCCCGCAGCGATATCTGGTCGTTTGGGGCGGTGCTGTACGAGATGCTGGCAGGCCGGCCCCCCTTTGCCGCCGAGCATGCCGTGGCCATCATGACCTCTATCCTGAATGATCCCCTGTCCAATCTCCTCCAATTTCGCCCCGATGCGCCCCCCGCGTTGGCCGAGCTGGTCAAGTACATGTTGGTCAAAGAGCGGGAGTTGCGCCTGGACAGTATGCGCCAGGTAGCAGCGGGGTTGGAAGTGATCCACCGCGCTATGACTCCCTGAGTCTACCGGGTCGGTCCGGCAATCTGCCGGGTGAGCAGCCAGCGCGGCGCCCAGGTGTAGCCCCAAAAGAGAATTGTCCCCAGTGCGGCCAACGCCGCGCCGGTTAAGAAGAGGCTGGGATAACCAAAATGGGAGATACGGTGTGGCGATAATTGGTCAACATTGCCGGGTTAATTGAACAGTTCACTGTCCAGGCGGCGCAGGAAGTCAGATGCGACGGGCATCAGTTGAGCCACATGCCGCTCCTTCATTTCCAGGTTGGACCAGGCGAATTGTTCGGCCCAAACTCGAGCCAATTCAAAGGA